>JACQEQ010000214.1 GCA_016200445.1 Gammaproteobacteria bacterium
AATCACGTCATCGTTGACGACAGCGATGATGCGATCAATTGATTTTGCAATTTTGCCTGCGTCAGCAGGTGCGTTGTTGGCAGTAAAGCCAAGCACACAACACACTGCTAAAACCAATAGGCGTGGTTTAATAACCCGCGATTCCATGTTCCGGTTTCTCCAATAACGTTGTGATGTCTTGACCGACACTCGCCAGTCCTTTTAATTCCAACTGCAGCATGAATGTATTTTGCAAGGTGGGATGCAGGGTGCCGTCAGGCAAGGTCGTGTTAAGCAAATACCCGTGCGATACCGCACGCAGCGCCCAACAGCAGCCATCATACTCCAGACCCGCGATCCACTCTTTATCGCGTGTCTCCAGCACTGAGTAATCACGGCGTGCGATCAGATTCCAATTCGGTAAAAGCGGCCACACCATTGATGCATCGAGCTCCTGCTGAGTCAGCACGCCACTGATTGGATCGCGCGTTAACCGTACCCCAAAGTTGAAGATTTTGCGTTTGTGCGGCTGGTAGCGGAGTAGCAAGCTCGCTTGCGTATATGCCGCCTGCGTACTGTTCCACTGCAGCGTCGAACTTACATCCAGGTAATGCAGGGGGTGAGCACGCAGCTCGCCGACGATGTCTGAGCGCGGCGCGGTATCGACTGTCGTGCTGGCTATAACTCCTGACAGCGGCAACGTCACTTCACGGTCGCGCAGATAGTGAATCTGTCCGATGCTGGCGCTCAAGCGCTCAACGCCGGCTGAATTCAGCACCCGGGTGGTTAGTGCGAGGCTGACTTGATTGGCATCGCCGAAGCGGTCGCCGCCTGAAAAACGATTTTCAGCGAACAGCTGTGCGTAACTGAGCGCGCTTAGGCCACAATCGAAACACAGGTCTTTGTGCGATGTACGATCAACGAGCAGGTTTTTTTGGTCACGATAGGGCACGTACAGATAAAATAAACGCGGCTCTAGGGTTTGCACATAGCCCGTGTTGTTAATGTTGAGATCGCGTTCGAACGTCAAGCCAGTGTCGATACTGAATATCGGCATGGTACGGGTTGGATCATTGGGTATTTCTGCATCCTGCCGGATCAGGCTGTACCACGTACTATGTACGCCCAATTTTGGCCGTATATATCCCGCTACGCCTTCCATTGGATAGCTCACACTGGGATAGGCAATGACGCGCGTGCCCGACACCTGCGTTTGTTGTTCGAAGCGCACCGCTTCGGCGCTCAGCTGCGGGCGCAAGCCCAAATAGTCATGCTGCGGTTGTGCGCGCATGCTGAGCTCGGGTAATTTTTTATAGATGATACTGTTGTCGAGCGTCTGATAATCGACTACGCCCGCTTGCGCAGTGAGGTTGTCGCCGCGATAGCTGATGCGCGCATTGCGTTCCAGATTCAATGTCGTTGCGGTACTTAACCGGTCACCGAAATCGATAAAATAATTTTTGTCGGAGGCGTAGCGGTAATTCAGTTCACTGGTCCAAGCGGGTGCCGGTGACCAATGGTGGGAATAAGTGACATAGCTGCGATCTGCGCTGGCAATTTTGTCTTGCGGCAGATATTCGAAATTGAGCTGGCCGTGTGATTGCGGATTTAGATAGCGTGCCTCGCCCAACAGTTGCTGTCCACGCGCGGAGAAATTCTGCAGTGTGAATGTCGCATCGCGATCCGGCGCGATATTCCAGTAAAACGGCTGCGCGATACGAATTCCAGAACGCCCAGAGCGACCGAAAGTTGGAAACAATAATCCAGATTTACGTCCCGCTAATGGAAAGTCGAGGTAAGGGAAATACAGAATCGGCACCTGCATAAAATCGATCCACACATGCGTCGCGGTTCCGATGTTATCGGCAGTATTTAATGTCAAGCTACTTGCGTGTAGATGCCAGGCATTGCTCTGTTGGTCGCAGGTTGTGTAGCTTGCGCGCTGTAATGTGGTTACCTTTTTGCTACTGATATCGATGTTTTCGGCTTCGCCGCGCGCATGCCGCTCTTTGATGAAAAACCGTGCATGCTGGATAACACCGCGTTCGTTTTCGAAAGAAAATAGAGCCCTTTCGCCGGATAACAGCAGATCGTTCTGCCAGATATTGACATTACCGCTGGCCTCAGCGTCGGAATGGCTGCTGTGATATATCACGCGATCACCCTGTAGCCATTGGGCGCCACGTTGCAGCGTCACGCCACCCGTGAAGGTATAGATCTTATCGGTTTCGCCCTCAACTTGGCTGTCGTCGGCCGCGATACGTGTGGTATTGCCGTCGGCACTGCCCGGTGTCGCAAATGGCAGCTTTGGCATCACTACGAATTCAGCTGCGCAATGACTGAACGGCACATCGGCCGGTAAGATCTCAGCGTATACCGGGATTATGTCAACACTCAACATGGTAATCAGGAGCAGGCGGCCGCAGCTACGCATTGATTATTTTCCGATACAGAACGAGGCAAATATTTCGCCTAATAAATCGTCTGATGAAAATTCGCCGGTGATGTTACCGAGGTGTTGCTGGGCCAAACGTAAGTCCTCTGCCAATAGCTCACCCGCAGTATGTTGCTGTAGCTGAGCAACGCCACTCAACAAGGCTTCGAGTGCGCGCTGCAATGCATCCACATGACGGTGCCGCGCCATGAAGACGCCCTCCGTGGCAGCGCGAAATCCGACGCTGGTTTTTAGATGTTGCCGTAGCGTGTCCATACCCAGATTAGTCTTCGCACTCAACCCAAGTTGGGCAACATTGTTTTCGTAACAGAGCGTCGCTGCACGCCCAGTCAGATCCACTTTATTAAATACTAACGTGAGCTGCGCGGCGGCAGGCAGTTGTTCAACCAAGGCGCGGTCAGTTTCAGTGTAGCCAACGCGATCATCGATCAACAACAAAATACGGTCGGCGAGTTCGATTTGCTGCCACGCTCGGCGCATACCTTCTTGTTCTACCGGGTCATCACTGACACGCAGTCCAGCGGTGTCGATAATGTGTAGGGGCAGGCCGTCCAGTTCGATTTCGGTACGCAACACGTCACGCGTAGTACCAGGTGTTGAAGTTACGATAGCAAGCTCGTGGCCTGCCAGAGCGTTCATTAATGTGGATTTGCCCGCATTGGGCTGGCCGGCAATGACGACCGTCATGCCTTCTCGGACCAGACTACCTTGGCGCGCACTATCTAATGTGGCTTGCAATTGCCCGATAACGTTTTGTAACTGTGCGGCAACCTGTCCCTCGGAGAGAAAGTCGATTTCTTCGTCGGTAAAATCGATCGCGCTCTCTACATAAGCACGCAAGCGAATGAGTTGTTGCACTAACGCCTGCACGCGTTGCGAGAATTCACCTTGCAATGAGCGCACAGCAAGTTGCGCAGCATAACTTGAACTGCTGTCGATCAGATCAGCAATCGCCTCGGCTTCCGCCAAGTCGATCTTGCCGTTAAGAAATGCACGCTGGGAAAATTCGCCCGGTCGCGCCAAGCGGGCACCGAGTTCCACTGTACGCTGCAGCAATTGATCCATGACGACGGGGCCACCATGACCCTGGAGCTCAAGCACATCTTCGCCGGTAAACGAGTGTGGCGCCGGAAAGTAGAGCGCTATTCCAATGTCAAAAACCTCACCTTGCGCCGTGCGGAACTTGGCATAGTGCGACTGACGTGCTGTAGGAAGGGTGCCGACGATGCGAGGAGCAATTTCGGTAACCAATGCACCTGAGATGCGCACGATACCGATGCCACCCCGGCCGGGGGGAGTGGCTACAGCGGCGATGGTGTCATTATCAATCACAACGCGGCTGCGCTGCGCGAAACTCAGGCCGACGCAGCGCGTTCGATAGTACGGGTGATGTACCATTGTTGGGCGATCGACAACACGTTGTTGACTACCCAATACAACACCAAGCCGGACGGGAAAAATGCAAAGAAAAACAAAAATACGAACGGCAACGCCATCATCACTTTCTGTTGAATCGGATCCGGCACGGGCGGGTTGAGTTTCTGTTGGATGAACATAGATGCACCCATCAACACCGGCAGAACATAGAATGGATCCTTACTCGCCAGATCGTGAATCCAGAAAATGAAATCGGCTTGGCGCAACTCAACACTTTCCAACAACACCCAGTACAATGCGATGAACACCGGGATTTGCACCACCATCGGCAGACATCCACCCAATGGATTGATTTTTTCTTTCTTGTACAAATCCATCAGCGACTGACTCATGCGTTGGCGGTCGTCGGCATAACGTTCACGCAACGCCTGCATTTTGGGTTGCACGCGGCGCATGTGTGCCATGGATCGGTAACTTGCTTGCGATAATTTGTAAAAAATTAGTTTGATCACGATCGTTAAACACACAATCGACCAACCCCAGTTCCCCAACATGCGGTAAAAGAAATCCAATAGCCAAAACAGTGGTTGGGCAATGATGGTTAGCACGCCATAGTCGACGACGAGTTCGAGATTAGGTGCCACGTCGTTCAAGTGGTGTTGGTCTTTGGGACCGGCATATAAACGTGCGGTTTGCGCCGTAGTACCACCGGCAGGAATGAGGAGCTCTTCGGTCATCATTCCGATGATGTAGCGGGTTTGATCCAACACGTTAGTGTAGTAATGATTGGCCTGCTCTTGCGGCGGTATCCAGGCGCTGAAAAAATAATGCTGCAACATCGCCGCCCAACCGCCTTTATAGAAGCTGTCCTGCGGCTTCCACTCCGCCATACTTTCAAATTTTACTTTGTCGTATTTGTTGCGCTCAGATGAAACGACGCCACCCATATAAGTATTAACGAAGCTGGACTGGCCAACTTCACTCACCTTGGTGCGTTGCAGCTGCCGATACACACGACCTTTCCATTCCTTGCCGGAGTTATTGGTCACCTCAACCTTCACGTCCACCAAATAACTGTTACGGTGAAAGGTATAGGACTTGACTACAACG
>JACQEQ010000221.1 GCA_016200445.1 Gammaproteobacteria bacterium
ACGTGCGGCTTCAGCTTCGGCTACTTTGCGCGATTCCTGTTCTGCGCGCTTGCGTGACAATTCCGCTGCTTCGCGCAAACGTTGTGCCTGCTCTTCAGCTTCCAGACGCATTAATTCCGCAGCTTCGATTTTGCGCTGAACTTCTTTAAGTATGGTGGATTGCAAAGACTCGGATTCGTTAGCCTGGCGCAACGATTCCTCTGCACGACGTTGCGCCGCGTCCGCTTCCGCTTGTAAACGTGCGATCTCACGTTCAGCGCTGTGCAAGGCTTCTTCGGCAGTACGATTACGCTCCACTGCGCGCTCCAATTCGTATTTCATGCGTTCAACTTCGGTGGCCGTCGCGGCGACGCGGGTTTTTAACTGTGTATTTTCATGCTGCAAGTTTTCGGTCACACGTGTGTGCGTGTGGCTGAGTCCGGCTAATTCCTTTTGCGCCGAGTCATACGCGGCGTCCGCCGCAGTTAAACTTAATTTGAATTCATCCGCCTGAACTTGCAGTTCACGCACCTGTTCCTGATGACTTGCAAGCGTCCGATCCGCCGTTGCGCGCAGCGCTTCAAGTTCGGCGATGTGTGCACGCGTCCGTGCTTGCTCAGCTTGCGCGGCGTCGTGTTCGCGCGCGCTGCTGGCCGCGTGTTGCGCTATTTGTTGTAGCGCAACCTGTTCGCTCGAACGTGCAGCGGCAAGTTGTGCACGGAGCTGGTCAACTTCGGCTTGCGCCGTACTCGACGCCGCTTTCTGACGCGCCAACTCATCGACTGTGTCGGCAGACTGGGGTTGGACCTTTAGCGGCCCGGTCGAAGTGTCGACCTGCGCAGCGCGCACCGGTGCCGCCGGCTTTGGACTGGGGTTGCTGAGCAGTGCCGCCGCCGGAACATCACGTAAACCGTCGCTGAGCACATACACCGAAAAACCCAGTTGACGTAATAAAAATGCTGCTGCCGCAGCGCGATTGCCGGTGTCGCAAAACGCGATATATTTTCCGTAGGTATTTAATTCTTTAATTTTGCTGCGCAGCGCCATGAGCGGGATGTTGATACTTCCATTAATAGTGTGGTCGCGATGCTCGGCGCTGTTGCGGGCGTCAAGCCAGAGCGCGCCGGCCTGCACCATCTGTTGCGCTTGCGCGTAAGTCACGTAATGCAGCGCGGGGTCGGCGATGAGTTGAGTAAAGTCGGCTTTTGTCAGACGCATCAAACGGCCATCGGTAAGCATGGTCACGCTGGCACTGCGCGGCTGATCGGCAAGCAAGGCTTCCTCGCCGAAGCCGATACCGGCGGATAACTCCGCAATGCGGATGGGTGTTTTGTCTGTGGTTGTCGCGTGTTTAGTGACCACACAACGGCCTTCTTTAACAACATAGTAGTGTTGAGAGTCGACGTCGGTTTGGCGGATCACCGTTTCACCGGCGCGCACCGGTAATTCCTGCATGCGTCGCATCAGGTGCTCAATATTTTTGACTGGGATATTCATTGCCGATAAGGAGTGCAGGAAACGCGTCAGCCAGTCGGACTCGTTGTAGGCTTGAATTTCATTTACTTCATATCTTTGCTTCTGGTCATAATTGACCAGAATTTCAAATAAGCTTGTGTCGATCACCAGCAGGCTTGAATGTGATTTGATCACCGCAGTGGCAGGACGCGGACGTGCATCCAGCAATGGGTGCAAAGCCGCCGGAGTGTCTGCTTTAATCGACACATTTTGGCCGTTGGCAAGCTGCACTTCCAATTCGCCGGACAGCAGGTAGTAGGTCTTCGCGTCGGTATCGCCGCGCTTGAACAGGGTGCGACCGGGGCTGGCGTTTTCAAGGTCGGCTTTTCCCGCCAACTCGTGCAGCCGGTCCGCGCCCAGCGCATTGAGCGGCACCAGCTTTTTTAAGAGCTTCTCATCGATCGATTTTTTATGTAGTTTTTTTGCAACGCTCATGGGTTTTTCCTGACACTCTACACGCGCAATGTCAGCTCGTTTGCGGATGTCATATCCGCACGAGCCAACGCCTCACCTTGCAGAATAAGTAAAGACCGGGGCAATCGCCGTGCGGCGATTCACGCGCAGGGTGTTACCGGCTGCGCGATTTAGCGCAGAAGTAAACCGCAGAGGTGCAAGACTGTGACGGGTTTGTTATTCGTGGGTCGAGGGCCACAAGGCTTTTTGTTCGAACGCGGTGCGCTGCGAATTACGCGAGTGAAACCAGGGTAGAACCTGAGCGGCTGGCAGCGCCTCGTTCACTAAAAACCCCTGCGCTTGATCGCAGCCGCGCGAGCGCAGGAAATACAATTGCTCTTCGGTTTCCACCCCTTCGGCAATCACGCGCAAGCGCAAGGTTTTAGCCAGCGCGATAATCGCTTCGGCAATCGCCGCGTCGTCTGGATCGGTGGAAATATCGCGCACGAACGACTGGTCGATTTTCAGGCTATTCAGCGGAAAGCGCTTCAAATAACTCAGCGACGAATAACCGGTGCCGAAGTCGTCCATCGCGAGTTGCACGTGCAACTCGTGCAGACGATTGAGGGTGATGACCGCCGACTGGATATTGTCGAGCAAGAAATTTTCGGTGATTTCAAGTTCCAATAAATGCGGGCTCAAGCCCGACTCGTGTAATGCGCGCGCAACGCTTTCCACTAGATTTTCCTGGCGGAACTGGCGTCCGGATAAATTCACCGCAACGCGCACGGGCGGCAAGCCGGTGAGTTGCCATTGGGCTGCTTGCGCGCAGACATGATGCAACACCCACTCGCCGATGATGACGATCAAGCCATTGTCTTCCGCCAGTGGCAGAAATTGGTTGGGGTAAAGCAAGCCGAGGTCAGGATGACGCCAGCGTAACAGCGCTTCGAAGCCGGTCAGTTCGCGGCTGTGCACGTCGATTTGCGGCTGGTAATACACTTCGAATTCGTTGCGTTCCAGCGCGTGGCGCATGCTGCTTTCCATGATCAGCTGCTCGACCGCCTTGGCATTCATATCGGCGGTGTAGAAGCGATAGCCGTTGCGGCCTTGCTCTTTGGCGCGGTACATCGCGGTGTCGGCGTTTTTCAGCAGGTCGTCGCTGTTGTCGCCGTCCAGCGGATAAATCGCGATGCCCATGCTGGTGGTGACGAACACTTCATGGCCGTCCAAATAAAACGGCTGACTCATGACTTCCAGAATTTTGCGCGCCACGATGGTGGCGTCTTCGTTGTAGTTAATACCTTCGAGGATGACGGTAAATTCATCGCCGCCCAGGCGTGCCACGGTGTCTTCTTCGCGCGCGTTTTTTTGCAGACGTTCGGCGACCGACTTAAGGAGTTCGTCGCCGGCGTAATGGCCCAAGCTGTCGTTGATAGTTTTAAAGCGATCCAAGTCGAGGAACAACAAGGCCACCAGCTTTTTGCT
>JACQEQ010000052.1 GCA_016200445.1 Gammaproteobacteria bacterium
ATTGCGCGAGCTCCGAATTCTACAAAAACGGTCAGTACGTGCTGGAGTCGGAAAACAAGCGCATGAGCTCGGCTGAATTCGCCGACTACCTCACGCGCTGGGTCGACAAATATCCGATCATCACCATCGAAGACGGCATGGCCGAAAACGATTGGGCAGGCTGGGCATTGCTGACGCAAAAGCTTGGCAAGCGCGTGCAATTGGTCGGCGACGATTTGTTCGTCACCAACACTAAAATACTGAAACAAGGCATCGACCAAGGCATCGCCAATTCGATTTTGATCAAAGTGAACCAGATCGGCACCTTGACTGAAACGCTGGCCGCGATTGCGATGGCAAAAAAGGCAGGCTACACCGCCGTGATCTCGCACCGCTCCGGCGAAACCGAAGACACCACCATTGCCGACATCGCGGTGGCAACCAACGCCGGGCAAATCAAAACCGGCTCGCTGTCGCGCTCCGACCGCGTCGCCAAATACAACCAATTGCTGCGCATCGCGGAAGAATTGGGTGCAAGTGCGAAATACCCGGGGCGCGGAGCGTTCTATAATTTGAAATGAGGGTAGTTAGGTGGTGGGGCAGATTTATAAGACAAGGAGGCTGCATGAAAAACAAAGTACTGTTACTACTAACACTTTATTGTACGGTATCTGGGACTTGGGCGGCCGATGTAAATTTTGGCGATGCCAAGGTAGCGCTTGTTGAAATCAGGACAGCTGCATGGGGGTCTTGGTTGATCATCACTTTAAATGACAGCACCGGAAACAGGATAATGAAATTCTGCGACACTGCTGGTGATAAATCAGCGATTGCATTGTCGTTAAATGATCCCGCTGCAAAATCTGTAATGGCAATTGCCTTGACCGCCAAAGCAACTGGAAAAACTGTAACGGGTTGGGGCATAGACCCACCCCAAGGTAGCTGGTGCGGAATCGGAAATTTTGCGGTTTATCCTTGAACTTAACGAAGGAAGAATGCGGGTGCTGAGCTGGGAGTGTGTATGCATGATGAGATGTTTTGTGGGCACTTCACACGCTTTCGGTCCAGATTTAGCCCGACATATGGATGAGGGAAAGGGTGGCAGATGGATTTTCAGATCGATACAGCGGATGTACTTGCAGTAAGTGATCCAGAACTATCGGAGCTCTTATCTCAAGTTTATGTCGACGGCGATTTCGTAACGCCGGAAATGGCGGTTTCTCTAGTTGATCCCGCCGCTGTCAGAAGTCGAGGGAAAATCATTGCCGCCCGGAAACAGCAAAGTTTGCAACTCGCGGGAATGGTGATTGTCGTGTATCCAGATTCACCCGCACGGCGTTTGGCGCAGGGCGATGAAACCGAGATGCATTTGCTGGGTGTTAAATCCGAGTATCGCGGGAAGGGTTTAGGTCGGGCGCTGGTTGCAGCGGCAATTCACGACGCAAAACAGTGCGGTTATTCGAAAATGATTTTATGGACGCAGCCAACGATGCACGCCGCGCATCGCTTGTATGAGATATCCGGCTTTGTCCGCGCACCCGGCCGGGATTTTATTCGGGCAGGTCGTGACTTTAAAGTGTACGAGAAAGAGTTTTAGCGCTTACACGCACAGTGTGCGAGGAGAAGCAGATTGAAAATACTGGTTACAGTCTTATCGATCCTGTTTGTCGTGTTGCAAATCAAACTGTGGGCTGGTTCCGGTAGCGTGCGCGACATATGGCGCTTGAATGAAACCGTCGCAGCCCAGCAGCGCGAAAACGGCGCGTTGCAGGAACGCAACAACGCGCTGCAAGCGGAAGTGCAGGATTTAAAAACCGGTTACGCGGCAGTGGAAGAGCGCGCGCGCACTGAGCTGGGGATGATCAAATCCGACGAGACGTTTTATCAGGTGGTGCAAAAGTAACAATGCCAAAAAAGCGATCCCCTCCCCCTGACAGGGAGAGGATCAAGACGGTCAAGTTAAACGATTAGCAATAAAATGTAGGGCGGGTTAGCGTTGTTTGCGTAACCCGCCAAGCGTGCCGCTAGGCACTCCTCAACAAAACAGGTGGTGTGCTACGCACGCTTGGCGGGTTACGACGCGAAAAACGCGTCTAACCCGCCCTACATTCTAAATATTAAGGTCTGGCACTCATGGCTTATTGGGCAGTAGTACCCGCTGCGGGCAGCGGTACGCGCATGAGCTCGCAGGTTCCCAAACAATATCTGGCGCTGGCCGGTAAGACTGTTATCGAACACACGCTGGCGCGCCTTGCGGCGCATTCCATGATCGACGGCATTGTGGTCGCGCTGTCACCCAACGACACGAATTGGCCTAATTTGTCCTTGCATCTCGCTAAGCCGGTGTTGCTGGCGAAGGGTGGCGCCGAGCGCTGCACCTCGGTGTTGAATGCGCTGAATGAGTTAAAAAAACATGCGCGGCCCGACGATTGGGCGCTGGTGCACGATGGGGCGCGGCCCTGTCTGCGGCCGACCGATGTCGACAAGCTGATCGTGGAGTTGCGCGATCATCCTCATGGTGGGCTACTCGCGGTGCCAGTGCGTGACACCATGAAACGCGCTGATGAAAACGTTGATGTATCTGAAACCGTGGATCGCAAAGGGCTATGGCATGCACTCACGCCGCAGATGTTCCGGCTCGGCGAATTAAGCGACGCGCTGCGTCGTGTCATCGACCAAGGCTGGCTGGTCACCGACGAGGCATCGGCGATGGAGCGCGCGGGTTACAAGCCGCATCTGGTCGAGGGCGCGGCGGACAACATCAAAATCACCCGGCCCGAAGATTTGGCAGTTGCCGAATTTTACCTGCGTCGGCAGGAGGGAGGCGGTTAATGCGTATCGGTCATGGTTACGACGCCCATCGTTTTATCACCGGTCGACCGCTGATGTTGGGTGGCGTCAGCGTGCCGCACACCCACGGGCTTGAGGCGCACTCGGACGGCGACGTGTTGATCCATGCGCTGTGCGATGCGCTGCTGGGCGCGGCGGCGTTGGGCGATATCGGCAAACACTTCCCCGACAGCAGTGCGGAATTCAAAAACATCGATAGCCGCATATTGCTGCGCCGTGTGGTCGCCGCGCTGCAACAAAAAAATTTTTCCATCGGCAATGTCGACGTCACCGTGGTGGCACAAAAGCCAAAACTTGCCCCCTTCATTGCCGCGATGCGCGCGTGCCTCGCTGAAGATCTTGGCGTTGCGCTGAATCGCGTTAACGTCAAAGCTACCACTACCGAAGGCATGGGGTTCACCGGGCGCCTGGAAGGCATCGGGTGCCATGCCGTGGCATTAGTCGAAGAGCGATAAGAAGATTGTGCGCAGTGACGACGAGTTTGTAGGCTGGGTTGGTAAACCCAGCATCACTGTCAGCATCATACCAAAGCTGGGTTTACCCCCTCCCCGCGCAAAGCTAGCGCGGTGGGCATTTATAATCGATTCTTGATTAATTATCTCAACCAGGCACCTCTTCTGTGATGAATTATTCCTACGTGCTCGGCGCGCCGCTCGCAACTGCCACCTTGCGCGCCATGCCCGAAGATTTCGAAGTACACGAGGTACTCGGTTTTGAACCCGACGGTGCCGGTGACCACGCGCTGCTGTTGATTCAAAAACGCAACACCAATACCGAATGGCTGGCGCGCAATCTCGCCAAGTTTGCCGGCGTAAAGCAGGTCGATGTCGGCTACGGCGGATTGAAAGACCGCAACGCGGTGACCTCGCAATGGTTCAGCGTGAATCTTAGCGGCAAAAGCGAGCCGGATTGGACGCAACTCGAATCCGCAGACACGCGTGTGCTGCAAGCGATGCGTAACCGGCGCAAATTGAAACGCGGGGCGCATCACGGCAATCGCTTTGTGATCACGTTGCGCGACGTAAGCGGTGACGCGAGCGAACTCGAAACGCGGCTGCGTGCGATCCGCGATCATGGCGTGCCGAACTACTTCGGCGAGCAGCGCTTCGGCATCGATGCGAATAATATCGAGCAGGCGCGTGCGATGTTTGCGGGCGAATTGCACGTCAAAGATCGGCACCAACGCGGTCTGTATTTGTCGGCGGCGCGTTCGTTGCTGTTCAATGCCGTCTTGTCAAAACGCGTTACCGGCCAATCGTGGAACACTGCTTTGCCCGGCGATGCGCTGATGCTTGCGGGCACGCGCAGTTTTTTCGCGGCTGAGGCAATCGACGCGACTCTGATACAGCGACTGAACTCCGGCGACCTGCATCCGAGCGGGCCGTTGTGGGGGCGGGGCGAATCGCCCGTGCGCGCCGCCGCTCGCGCTCTGGAAGACGACGTGCTGCGCGATTACGTGCTTGTTCGTACTGGGTTGGAACAGGCGGG
>JACQEQ010000263.1 GCA_016200445.1 Gammaproteobacteria bacterium
GAATTTGCGCACAAGCTGGATATGTTGGACGGTGCGGCGAATGGTGCGCCGCCCATGCATTCGAACATGCAGCTGGCGCAATGGTCGCAGGTATTTACCGAGGCTTACGCCGATTTTTGCAAGCGGGTCGAGCGTGATGAAGCGACTGAAATCGATCCATATGCGTCGGAAAGTCCGGCGGAATTTTTTGCGGTATGCAGCGAAGCGTTTTTCGAAATTCCGCTTACGGTTCAGCAACGCTATCCGCAAGTGTACGAGCAGCTTGCGTTGTACTATCGGCAGAATCCAATCAGTCGATTAGGTGCCGGACAATAAATCAAAAACGTGAAAATCGCACATTCTGTGCACGCAATAATGCAGCGTTTGCGAGTGAGGAAACACCTACAGTTTGTTCGGGGGGTGGCACTACAGCGCAGCGTACGGGGGCCGTGCTGCGCGCCCCCCACCCTCAAGAAAATTGTTCATACGCACCTACCGCAACAAAGTAATCCGCCGCATATATTTCAACTGAATTGCACCTACACTATGACTACGTAGCAGGACCGGCGTGGCTCTTGCGCATTCGTAACGGAGCAATTTTTGTGGCGATCACGTGCTCAGTGTTTATCGCAACCAGTCTGGATGGTTTTATTGCGCGTAATAACGGCGATTTGGATTGGTTGCCGGGCAGCAATGGCGAAATGGGCAATGAAGATTACGGTTTTAAAGCGTTCTTCGCCTCGATCGACACGCTGGTGCTGGGCCGCAACACTTACGCGCTCGCATCGACGTTCAAGGAATGGCCGTATCGCGGCAAACATGTTGTGGTATTAAGCAGCAGCTTTTCAAGTGAACCAAAGCACCTTGTAGAGGGGGCGGAAGGACTAGCATTGGCGCCCCAAGATGTGTTGCGCAGACTGGCAGTATCGGGTGCTAGCCATGTTTATGTCGACGGCGGAAAAACGATTCAACGCTTTTTGCAGGCCGATTTAATCGATGAAATAACGGTTACCCGAATTCCCGTGTTGATCGGCGAGGGCATACCGTTGTTTGCACCTTCGGGTCGTGACATTAAACTCCGGCATCTCTCGACACAGGCATTTGAAAGTGGTTTTGTCCAAAGCAAGTACGCAATAATCCACAGCGCGTGACACAGTGCAGGTGCAATTGCACACCCGTATCAATGTCACGCCCCTATCCAAGGATGCGGCACGGCATGAAACATTTTCTATTTACCATCCTTGTGATTTTTTCCGGCCTGGTTACGGGATGCGGTAACAACGTTGCTCCGCATATGGTCGGCACCTTGGAATGGGAGCGCATCGAGCTCGTTGCCGATGCAGCAGAACCCATCATGGAAATCGCCGTGCATGAAGGCGAGCGCGTCAGCAAAGGGCAGGAATTACTGCGGCTCGATACACGCCGCGCTTTGGCGCAGTTGGAGCTAGCGCGCGGCGTGCGCAACCAAGCGGCGGCGCGTCTTGCCGAGCTTGCGCGCGGTACGCGCGCCGAACGTATTTTAGAAGCCAGCGCGCGTCTCACCGGCGCAGATCAAGTGCTGGAGGTGCGCAGTCAAGAACTGGAACGTGCGCAACAATTACTGCAACAAAAACTGGTCAGTCCCGATGATATCGACAAAGCGCGCGCGGCACGCGACAGCGCACGCGCCGAGCGCGATGCCGCGCGCGCGATCCTCAACGAGCTGCAAGCCGGAAACACCAAAGAACAAATCGAGCAGGCCCGCCAGGCCGTGGTGCAGACCGACGCCAGCATTCGCTTGGCCGAAATCAATTTGGATCGATTGACGGTACGCGCGTCCAGTGATGCGCGTGTGGATGCGTTGCCGTTTCGTGCCGGTGAGCGGCCCGCGATCGGCAATGTTGTGGCGGTCTTGCTTGAAGGAGCCTACCCGTACGCACGCGTGTATGTGCCTGAGCCGCTGCGTGTGCAGGTGCAGCCTGGCAATTACGCCCAAGTGTATGTCGACGGCCTGGCGGCACCGGTTCGCGGCAAAGTGCGCATGGTCAGTAATGATCCGGCGTTCACGCCTTACTATGCACTCACCGAGCATGACCGGAGCCGGTTAAGTTTCGTCGCAAAAATAGATCTTGTCGATGCGGGTCAAGATTTTCCTGGCGGGGTGCCGGTTAATGTGGTCATGGTTGAGAAAGCCGTAGCGCCATGAGCAGCGGTATTGCGATACGCACGCACAACCTCACGCGCCGCTTCGGCACGCTCGTGGCGGTGGATCGCGTTAATCTCACCGTGCCGCGTGCGCATATTTATGGATTCCTGGGTCCGAACGGTTCGGGTAAATCCACCACCATCCGCATGTTGTGCGGCCTGCTCAAACCCAGCGCGGGTGAAGCGGAAGTGCTCGGTCTAAATATTCCGCGCGAAGCCGAAGTATTAAAGCGGAAAATCGGCTACATGACGCAGCGTTTTTCTTTGTACGAAGATTTAAGCATCATCGAAAATCTGGAGTTCATCGCCGAGGTGTATTCACTGTCGCGTACCCGGCGGCACGAACGCATCGCGCAACAACTGGAATTGTTCGATCTCAAAGACCGCATCAAACAGCGGGCCGGCACACTCAGCGGCGGGCAGAAGCAACGTCTTGCGCTGGCGGCCGCAACCTTGCACGAGCCTGAGTTGCTGTTTCTCGACGAGCCCACCAGCGCGGTCGATCCGCAAAGCCGCCGCGATTTTTGGGAGTTTCTATTTCAACTTGCCAACCATGGCACAACCATACTGGTCTCGACACATTACATGGACGAAGCCGAGCGCTGCCATGCGCTGGCGATTCTGGATCGCGGCAGCATGGTCGCCGACGGCACACCGAAAGCGTTGGAAGCGAACATCGACGCGCACGTGATCGAAATCGAACGCGCCGACCTGCACGCGGCGCGTCAACTGCTGTTGCAGGTTCCGCGGGTATTGAGCGTTACGCAGCTGGGCGTACGCTTGCGCGTGCTGGTCGATCATGCCGTCGACGACGCCACCGGATTTATCAAAGACGCATTGCGCGCTAGCCAACCAGGTGTCGACGTGCAACTGGTGCGCGCCAGTCTTGAAGATGTGTTTGTCGCTGCCACGCAATTACGCAACCGGGAACGCGCCGCATGAATTCGCTGCGCCGTATTTTCGCGATCCTGCAAAAAGAAATTCGCCAGCTTAGCCGCGACCGGCTGACCTTCGGCATGATTATCGGCATTCCGATGATTCAAATCGCATTGTTCGGGTTTGCGATCAACACCGACGTGCGCCACTTGCGCGCTGCGGTGGCCGATGAATCCAATACTGAGTTGTCGCGCACGCTGGCCGCCGACGCGCAGGCGACGCAAGTGATCGACGTGATCGCGCACGTGCGTACCGCAACCGAGCTCGAAGCGTTGCTGCGCGACGGCGACATCGATGTGGGTCTTTACATTCCGCCCGATTACCCGCGCCGTTTGCAACAACGCGACCGCAGCGCCGCGCAGTTGCTGGTCGACGGTTCCGATCCGATCATTCTGAGCGCCGCACGCCAGTTGGCCACTCTCACGCAGCACTACGACAGCGAGCCGCCGCAATCATTGCGCGCCGCGTTGTTCGACATCCGCAATCATTTCAATCCCGAACGCCGCTCCGCTGTGAATGTGGTGCCCGCGTTGATGGGCGTGATTCTCACCATGACCATGGTGTTGTTCACTGCGGTGGCCATCGTGCGCGAACGCGAACGCGGCAATCTGGAATTGTTGATCAACACACCGGTGAAAACCGTCGAACTGATGATCGGAAAAATCGTGCCGTATATTTTCATCGGCTTGGTGCAAGTCACGCTGATCGTGTTGCTGGGGATGCTGCTATTTCGCGTGCCAATCGAAGGCACCGTAGCAAATGTCTATCTTGGATCCCTGGCCTTGATCGCTGCGAATTTAAGTCTCGGCTTGCTGATTTCGACGCTCGCGCAAAGCCAGTTCCAGGCGATGCAGATGACGTTCTTTTTCTTCCTGCCGTCGATCTTGTTGTCGGGCTTCATGTTCCCATTCGCCGGCATGCCCAAGGCCGCGCAATACATTGCCGAAGTTCTACCGCTCACGCACTTCGTGCGCATCATTCGTGGAGTGATGCTACGCGGCGCAGATTTGGTGCACATGGTGCCCGATCTGGGCGCGCTGTTCGCCTTCACCGCCGTGACACTCACACTCGCCGTGCTGCGTTTCCACAAGCGTTTGGATTAATCTGCCAAAACCAAATGCTCACAAAAGTCGAGAACGTGATTCGGGAACGACTTGATACGTGATGAAGCGGGTGTTGTTTTTCTGACGGGATGAACGCACGGGTTGAGTCGCACTGCGACCTAGCTCAACAGACAAAACTTGCCGTGAACAATATAACCGATCAGCACGACTAAGGTTCTAACGGTTCATTCCTGAATATTCCGAGCCACGTCCATGTATTTGTGCAGAATGCGGACGACGAACACGTCGTTTTGTTCAAGCGTGTAGAAGATGACATGGCTCTCGTGCGGGAAGCGCCGGTAACCGTTACGGACATCGTCTGCCGCATAGCCAAGTTCCGGATTCTCTCCCAACAACACGAGGCACCTCGACAGCGCGTCGTAATAGTTTTCTGTTTGGTGGATACCGAACTCTGCGATGGAGTGATCGAGTAGTGCTTCAATGTCGTGTGCTGCAGCGGCAGAAAGCTTAACCATTCCGACTACGTCGGGCTTTGACATCACGCCAGATTTCTTTGATGGTGCGTTCGGATACGCCGCTCTTTTCTCCGGCAACCAAGGCCTTGATCAGCGCTTCACGTTGTTCCTGATATTCCTGATCGCGCCGAATCAGATCACGCACATAATCGCTGGCATTACTGAAATGACCAGTTTTCACCTGATCTTCCACCCAGTCTTTCATCGGGTCAGGAAGGGAAACATTCATGGTTGCCATAGTGATTCCTCCGTTAAAAAAGACTGGCATTGAATGGCAATCTTTGTCAACGCTGTGTATGGCATTTTGGTTAATGGTATGTCATAGCGAAAGAAGCGAATGACTTGAACTCTAATCGTGTGTGAGGGAGTAGCTAATTGTTTGATTGAAGGTGGATGAAAGCACCTATTTTCTATTCGCCAGTATGAGTGCGACGAATAACCAAATGATGCTTACTAACAAGCTGAAGGCGCCAGCGGGCACGGTTAAAATCAACATCCACGCTGAAACGCCCATTGTGTACAACGTACTTCCAATATCGACGCCAAGAACTACACACGGGTTTGCAAACCCCTCATGAAGTACACACTGATTGGTTTTCGCGATATAGGCAGCAATCAAAGTTGGGAGGATCGGTAGTAACGCCATCAATATCGAGACGCCGCCCACAATCAATGGTGTTTGAACGCTTTTTCTCATTACTCGACACCACTATTAATAAAACTCAATTTGTCGAACACGGGGCAAACGAACGCAAACCTAGCATCATTCGTGTGCTTCCAATGGATTTTCGCCGTAGCGATTTGTTTCAGGTTGACTACCCTGC
>JACQEQ010000233.1 GCA_016200445.1 Gammaproteobacteria bacterium
CACTTGCGGGCTGTAAGCGCATAAACATCGCTTGAATATTGGCGGGCGGCACACGATAAAAACTTTTGGTTTGCAGGATGCGTGTCATCCAGTCGTCGTCCTGCGCACCAGCACCAGCGCGCAGCTCAACTTCATCAGCCGTATCGTCGCCCCGGTATCCAGCCGACTGGTCCCAAGTCAGCATGGTTCCCAACTCGTCCTCGTCCACAATGGCAACCGCAACGGCACTCTTTGCAGTTGCGCTCACTTGACGCGGTTGATTGTGTGCCAATGCGTGATGTTTAGCGGTTGCCTCGCCGCGCAAAAGCTTGGCTGCCTGTCCCGGGGTATCCAATTGCAACTCACCCGACAGCAAGTAATAGCGCAAGCTGTCGCACTGTCCTGACTTAAATAACACTTCACCCGCAGACAGCGACGCGACAAAGGTTGTTTTTGCCAGTACGGCGAGATTTTCATCCGACAAGGCATCGCAGGGCACCAAGGTTTTCAAGATTGCTTTGTCGATTAACTTCTTTTCTACTGACATGTTCCACATCCCCTTCAACGTATCTAATTAACAACAATCGACGGCAACCCGGAGGAAAATTCATTGCTTTCCTTTAGCGGCAGACGAGTTGAATTCTTCAGGTAATAAATTTACGAACTACCACCACGGCCATCCATTGACTACAGTTACCACATGACCGTGAATACCATCACAACCACGCCGTTTCCCGATCAAAAGCCGGGCACGTCCGGCTTACGCAAAAAAACCGCTGTATTTGCCCAACCGCATTATTTAGAAAACTTCGTGCAGTCCTTATTGGACACGCTGCCGGACCTGGCGGGAAAAACACTGGTAGTCGGCGGCGACGGCCGTTATTTCAATCGGCCCGCGATTCAAACCATCCTAAAAATGGCAGCAGCGGCGAACGTGGGCCGCGTACTGGTCGGTCGCGGCGGCTTATTATCGACACCTGCCGCATCGGTACTGATTCGTAAATACCAGGCCTACGGCGGCATCGTGTTATCCGCGAGCCATAACCCGGGCGGCGCGGACGGCGACTTCGGCATCAAATATAACGGCACCAACGGCGGCCCTGCGGCCGAGGCCATAACCAATGCGATTTACGCGCGCAGCCGTGCGCTACAGCAATATCGCGTTACCACTGGGCCAGATATTGACCTGGATACGCTTGGCCGCTGCACAATCCAAACGACGATCATCGAAGTGCTCGACCCGGTGGCCGACTATGCGGACTTAATGGAGCGGCTGTTCGACTTCGCGGGCATTCGCAGTCTGTTTGCCGAGGGCAACTTCCGCATGTGCTTCGATGGCATGCACGCAATCACCGGGCCGTACGCGCACGAAATTCTCGTCAATCGCCTGAAGTCAGGCTCAGACACCGTGATCCGTGGTGTGCCGCTCGAAGATTTCGGCGGTGGCCATCCTGATCCTAATCTGGTATACGCACATGAATTGGTGGAGCGCATGTACAGCCCGCAGGCACCCGGCTTCGGTGCCGCCTCCGACGGCGACGGCGACCGTAATATGATTTTGGGCCGGCACTTCTTCGTCACACCCAGCTACAGCTTGGCGATACTCGCCGCCAACGCGCGGTTAGTTCCCGGCTATAAACACGGCCTACGCGGCATCGCGCGCTCGATGCCGACCAGTTGCGCGCCGGATCGCGTCGCCGCAGTGCTGGGTATCGACTGTTACGAAACACCCACCGGCTGGAAATATTTCGGCAATTTACTGGATGCAGGCAAAGTCACTTTGTGCGGCGAAGAAAGTTTCGGCACCGGCTCCGACCACGTGCGCGAAAAAGACGGGTTATGGGCCGTATTATTCTGGTTGAACATTCTTGCCGTGCGCCGTCAATCGGTCGAGAGCATCGTGCGCGAACACTGGCGCACGTACGGACGCAATTATTATTCGCGCCACGATTACGAAGAAGTCGATGCAGGCGCCGCAGAGCAACTGGTGCAGGAACTGCGCAATCAACTAAGCGTGCTTCCAGGGAAAAGCTTCGGCCGCTATCGCGTAAACTTCGCCGATGACTTCAGCTACACCGACCCCGTTGATCAGAGTGTCACGCTACAACAAGGCATCCGCATCGTGATGGACGAGGGCGCACGCATAGTGCTGCGCTTGTCAGGTACCGGCACCTTGGGCGCCACGTTGCGCGTGTATATCGAGTCGTTCGAACCCGACGTAGGCCGGCAAGATCAAGACGCGCAAGTCGCATTAGCAGACTTGATCCGCATTGCGGAGCAGGTGGCACAGATTCGCAAATTCACCGGACGCGAGCGGCCGACGGTGATTACGTAGCGTAGAGGGCCAGTGCCCAGTCTACTGTTTTCTGCCTATTCACACGGACGCACACCATGAAATATATCCGCCGTTTCGCCGAGCTTGGCATTCACGACGTTGCACTGGTCGGCGGCAAAAACGCCTCGCTGGGTGAAATGTATCGTGAACTGGCGCCTGAAGGCGTAAGAATACCCAACGGCTTCGCCACCACCGCACATGCCTATCGCAACTATCTGGAACACAACGGCCTGACCGCACGCATCGCTGACGCGCTGCGCGCACTCGACACGCAAAATCTCGCTGCCCTGGCACGCACCGGCAAACAGATTCGCGATTGGATCAATCACGGCAGCTTGCCACCGGACTTGGCTACCGAAATCACCGCCGCCTACCTGGAACTCTCCCAAGAATACGGCGCCGATCCCGACGTTGCGGTGCGCAGCTCGGCCACCGCTGAAGACTTGCCCAACGCATCATTCGCTGGCCAGCAGGAAACCTACCTCAACATCAGTGGCGTGCAGAATCTGCTGGCAACCTGTAAGCGCGTATACGCTTCGCTGTTCACCGACCGCGCGATTTCCTATCGCGCGCATCAAGGCTTTGCGAACACCGATATCGCGTTGTCGATCGGCGTACAAAAAATGGTGCGCGCCGATCTGGGCGCGGCGGGCGTGATGTTTTCAATCGATACCGAAACCGGTTTCCGCGATACGGTATTCATCACCGCCGCCTATGGCCTGGGCGAAAATGTGGTGCAAGGCGCGGTCAACCCCGACGAGTATTACGTTTTCAAAACCACCTTGGCGCAAGGTTTTCGCCCGATTTTGAAACGCCAGCGCGGCGAGAAAGCGCTCAAGATGATTTACACCAAAGACACCTCAGCAGGCATCTCGACTCGTAACATCAGCGTGAGCCGGGAAGAAC
>JACQEQ010000234.1 GCA_016200445.1 Gammaproteobacteria bacterium
TCGCCCTGATGCACGCTGTCGATGCGGATGAAGCCGGGGCGGCCTTCCGGCGTGGGCGCACGGCGCACCCCAATGGGCACGCAATGGCCTTGGCCCGGCGCAGGTTGTACAGATGCGACACCGAAATCCCCGCGAGACGCTCATAGCGGGCGTCCTTGAATACCGTCACGGCGCGTTGCATGAGGCATTTGGTGGCTGGCCCAGACAAGGTGCCATGCAACGCGTCGGTCTGGGCCAAGAGCGCCACGTCTGCGGGCGTGAAGGTGCGGGAAAAACCGGCCTCGGGCGCGGTATAGCGTTTAGTAAGAACCTCGCCACGCAAAGCGCGACGCACCAGACGTATCAGGTGTTGTCGTGAGTAGCCCGTGGTGCGCTCAAGATAGCGCAACACCACCCCTTTATCGGCTCGCGCGAGACGGTGGTAGCGCAGGCGCTTTACCACGGAGCTAATGAATGCGTAGCGCTGGGTGTCCTCGCCACTGGGCTCAAATTGCACCTCCTGCGTAGCGTTCAAAAAAGCGCGTAATTGCGCCACCGTGTTCAATTGCTGTTCGTTCATGTCGATCACCATGGCGTGAATGATCGACCCAAACATCCGTGCTCAGACCATACCTCGCTGGAAATACGCGACCGGTTCAGACTCATACCATGTTGGAAGAGACTAAGGGTGGAATCGCTCGTCGAGTTTTGATACCTTATCGTCTCGTTTGTAATAATTTTTGTAGGGAACGTTCCGTGCCAAGGGTTGTAAAAATAGGTTTTAACCTCTAAGTGGTGATCTTGGATTAGTCGCGGTAAGCAGGTCAGTGGTTAGGTTTTATACACGGAACTGTACTAAAACGCTGGCGCATTGGTTTGAGGTCTCCAAATGATATTCTCTCGATTCCGTGCTGCTGCACAGCAGTCTTTAGGCTGGTTGTGTTTATGCGTCGTGTTATTAGCTGGCGCGAGTACAGCATCTTATGGTGGTATCGTCGAACCTGAAGGGGTGTTTGATCACCTCGCCACCGGTTTTCCGTTGATTGGCCGTCACCAGTTATTGTCGTGCGAAACCTGTCATCGCGACGGTGAATTCAAAGGCCTGCCTAAACTGTGTGCAGGTTGTCATGACGATAAAACCGCACGCGGTAAACACATCAATCACATTCCCACCGTAGAGCAGTGCGATGTGTGTCACTTGCCGCAAGGTTTCAATATCGGTGCGGTGATGGATCACAGCACTACGACGATGCCGTGCTTGGGATGTCATAACGGGGTGCTCGCGTCCGGCAAGAGCGCGTCGCATTTGCCCGCCTCTAATATTTGCGCAGGTTGCCATGTTACTTCTGCGTGGGTACCTGTTACGCGGGTTGATCACGACGAAGTTCGAGGTGCATGTGCCGCCAGTGGCTGTCATGACGGTATTTCCCACCAAGGCAAGCCACCGACACATGCTCGCACGTCAAATGAGTGCGGTGCCTGTCATTCTGTAAAAACGTGGACCACTGTGGCTAAGGTGCAGCACAAACAAGTAGTGAAGGGGGCGTGTGTTGACTGCCACATATTGAATCAGAGTTCATCCACCCAGGGTCAAGGGTTGCTCGCAACCCCACAGCCGGTTGACCATATTCCGACCACCGCTTCATGCGACTTATGTCATGACGTGACTGTATGGGTTCCACCCATACAGCGTACGCACGCGGCGCTCACCATCGTCGACAGATGCGTGCTCTGCCACGTGAGTAACATTAGAGCAACTGCGAAGTCGGCCAACCACATACCAACCACCAATGTGTGCGAGGTTTGCCACACCGGCACTGCTCGTAGCAGTCTTGTTGATTGGAAAAAACCGAATATCACTACAGATTTTGCTGCGTTGCATATTCAAACAACGGGTACATGTGCGTCCTGCCATGACGGTACGAAAGCGACGGGTAAGAACCTAACGCACGTTGTGACCAGTGCGAATTGTAGCGTTTGCCATAAGAGTAACTTGTCGTTTAAAGGCGCGGTTATAGTGGACCATACCGGCTTCGTAAAAAATTGCACCACGTGTCATGGTGTGACGGCCAGCGGTAAAGCTGGGAAGCATTTATTAGGTCTGAACACGACCGATGATTGCGACACCTGCCACAAGCCTTTTCCAGCATCATGGGCGCCGGCATTCACTTTTGAGCATGGTCTGATTTCGCCCGCGACTTCGTGCGCGACTTGCCACGGCACCGGACTGGCGAAGACGGGCAAGCCGACGAACCATATTCCTGTTTTGCCCGCTGCGGCCTGCGATACTTGCCACGGAAGTAATTACACGGCGTGGAAACCTGCGACCACGGATCACGCAGGGTTTACGACTTGTGTGGGCTGCCACACTGCAACTTCGCCCGGTCAATTTCAAGGTGCGCGCGGTAAAGAAGGTAAGCATCTGGTGGGTTTAAATACTAAAAATACCTGCGAGAGTTGCCACGTACCCAAGCCGGCCTGGAGCCCTGCGTCGTTCGACCATACGCTGATCGAGCCCGCGACTGCTTGTTTTGGATGCCACAACGACCTTGGCAATTTAGCCAAAAAAGGTAAATCGAGTAGCACGTTGGTCGGTGGCCATCCAACGACAACCAACTTGTGTGAGTCCTGCCACTTAGGTTTTGTTGCCTGGAAGCCGGTAACCAAGATCAATCATCTGCAAGCAACCGGTGCTTGTGCGCAGTGCCACGGCGTTATCGCAACAGCCAGGGACAAATCGGCAACGGTACACATCCCAACGACGCTGCCTTGTGAAACTTGCCACTCAAGTACGAGTGTGTGGACGGTTGCTAGGATAAATCATGCCGGATTGACCAATTGCGTGCTCTGCCATACGGCAACCCCGACGCGAACATACAATGGTGCAATTGCTAAGTTAGAAGTTGGCAAACATATTATTGGTTTGAATACCACCGACGCTTGCGATAAGTGTCACAACGTATCTCCTGCTGGATTTAAACCAGCGCGCACGTTTGATCACAACGAGCTTCAAACGGGCATGTTGTGCAGAACCTGTCATGATGGAACCGGCAGGCTCGCTGTTAAGGGCACCAACAGTAAACCTGGCATCCCTCATATCGCTATCGTGTCCGATTGCAATGCATGCCACAAAACGGATGCGTGGCTCCCTGCCGCTGTAGACCACAACACAGTCAGTCCAAGCCAATGCGCTGATGTTGGCTGTCATGCTAATTCAAAAAGCGGTAAACACAACATTGCTGGGTTCAATACTTCAAATATGTGCGATAGCTGCCACAATCGGTTATCAAAGGGATGGGTACCCGCAAAAACCTTTGACCACAAGGAAATCCAGCCCGCGACTCCGTGTGCGACCTGTCACAACGGATTCGGCAACCTCGCTAAAAAAGGTCAGAATTTCATTACCAACCACATTCTGACCACGGCGGCATGCGACACCTGCCATACGAGCAATACGGCATGGATACCAGCGACGACCGACCATAGCCTATTCAACAATGGGTGTTCGAATTGTCATACCGGCACCTACAAAGGTGCAGTCGGTAAGGCAGGTAAACATCTCATCGGCTTGCTGACCAGCGACATCTGTGAAGCCTGTCATGATAAGAAGCCCGGTCTTTGGATCCCGATCATAAAGTTTAACCACGACTCGACGACACTGAAAAACTGTTCGAACTGCCACAACGGCACCCTAGCGCGCGGAATGAGCGTGGCCCACCCGCGCACCACCACCAACTGCGCAAGCTGCCACACCAATGCCAGCCCGTGGGCACGTCCAGTGTCCGGCCAAATGAATCACACTGAAATCGGAAGTGCGGCTTGCGCTGATTCGGGTTGTCATGCCACTTCACGTTCGGCCAGCCACATCACCATCCGACTACCGTTGTGCGACAACTGCCACAACACTAGCGTTTGGAAGCCGGTTGTTACGGTCGACCACACACTGGTGGTGGGTAATTGTGTTAGTTGCCACAATAACGCACCGATTATCGGTAAGCGTGGGTTGCATGACCAGGCTATAACGACGGATACCTGCGACGCGTGCCACTTCATCCCGCCGCAAACCTTCGCCAGCCACAGAACACCCTTCCGGCACGACCAAGCCACGGCGGCCACCTGCGTGAGCTGCCACAATGTCCGCTACGCCGCATTTGGCTATAAAACGCCAAGTCACATGACAACCTCGGATAACTGCAACAGCTGTCATGCCAGTACTCAATGGACCTACCCGGCGACGCATACCGACCACACGCAAGTCACCGGCACCTGCGAACACTGCCATAACGGCACCACACGCGGTCGCGCTAAACCTAGTAACCATTGCCCCACCACCCTGGACTGCGGCACCTGTCACGGTAGCACCAGTTCATGGACATCGAATGTCGCATCCTGCACGACGACCACCACACCGACGCCGACACCGGTACCCACGGTCACCGTCAACCTGTCAGCCAGCGCCACCAATGTTGCCACCGGCGGCAGCAGCACCTTGAGCTGGAGCAGCACCAACACCACTGCATGCAGCGCCACCGCATCGCCGGCAACCACGGCGTGGACCGGCGCCAAAGCGACCAACAGCAGCCTGACGCTCAACACCTTGACCACCACCACGACCTACACACTGACGTGTAGTAACGTGAGTAGCTCAGTAACCATCAGCGTCACCCCGGCAGGGGGCACGCCTCCTCCGACGATGACATTTACGGCCAACCCCACCAGCGTCGCCTCGGGAGGCAGCAGCATCTTGAGTTGGAGTATCAGCAATGCCACCACGTGTACCGCATCGGCGGTGCCGAGCACCGCCGCATGGAGCGGCCCCATTTCCCCCCCGGTAAGCAGCAGCAGGAGCATCAGCGGTTTAACGACCACCACCACCTACACACTCGCCTGCACCGGCACCGGCGGTAGCGTAAGTCAGACGGCGCGGGTAACGGTGGCAACCACGACGCCGACCCCAACTCCAACGCGGACACCGACACCTACTCCGACGGCTACGCCGCGACCCACGCCGACGCCGACGCCCAGGCCGACGCCGACACCCACGCCAACACCGGCGCCTACCCCAACTCCGATGGGTGGTGGTGGGGCAGGGGGTATGCCAGGCGGTGGGGGTGCAGGTGGGGCTGCAGGCGGCGGTATGGGGATGTAGTCTCTGCAGCTTAGGTGCGCAACAACCCAAACCTAACTCTGACAGATGCCTAAATTTCGCAAGCTCTCGCATTAGAGAGTGTTCGCGATGCCAGTTCTGCACTTACAATGAGCTCCATAGTCCACCCATCAGCATCCACAACGATTACACAGCATGCTCAAAAATCCAGTGAAGAATGTTTACCTCAGGCGCCTTTCGATAGCGGCAGTGATTGTTACTCTTGCCGGGTTATCGCTGACGGCATGCGGGAAAAGCAGCAAAAGCGCTAGCACCGAGTCGATGTGTGTTGCAGTGACGACCAAAGCAGGTCTCTCTGCGCGCGCGCAAGACAGCGCAATTACACTCAGCTGGCCGCAGATGAGCGACGCGAAAAAATACAATTTGTATTGGTCGCTCACGCCGGGGGTGACCAAAAATACCGGGACTAAAATCGCGGACGTCAGCGCCCCGTACCTGCACACCGCACTGACGAACGGTATCCCGGTGTACTACATCTACACCGTGGAAACGTTGGCAGGCGAGGGCGCCGAATCGCTGGAAATTGCAATGACGCCTAGTGCAACAGTATCCGACGCGCCAGGTTACCAAGCTGACTTCACCTATAACCGGGCTTTAGGACAAGACGGGCAGATTGAGTTGTATTGGACGGGCGTTGCCAATGCCACTTCCTATAATGTGTATCGTAAAACTTCGCCAGGTGTGACTAAGGGTGACGTCGTGCGCGTTGATGCCACCTCACCTGCGGTGTTCACCGGGTTGCAAAATAACAAAACCTATTACTTCGCGGTTACCGCCATCGTTAACGGTGTTGAAACCTCCTTGTCGAACGAGGTCGTGGCATCTCCCTACGTCGCAGAGACCCAAAAGTGCACTTCGGGGAATAAGCCCGAAGCCCCGCGCCACCTGTATGTTTACGCGGGTGATCAACAGACAACGCTCTACCTCGAAGATCAAGAAGACCATAGCGATGCATTGCGCTATACCCTCTACTGGAATACCAGCGGCAATGTCACAACGGCGGATGCGCAGATCAGTAACGTCGCCATGCCTTACACGCATACCGGGTTGACCAATGGTAATCGTTATTTCTACCGCATCGTCGCGCAAAACCAACACGGCGAGAGTGCCTTAGCACCAGAAGATGCAATCTCGAATGTGCCTAACAATGACACTATTGCGAGCTTGGTTGCGGCTGTGCCTGATGCAAACTTACAGGGTTGTATTACTGACAGCGCGACTAGGTATGGTTGGAAATATCAGCGTCAGTTTGAACGGCTTGATTGCGAGGATCAAAAGATAATCAATCTTGCGGGTTTGAATAAATTTTCCAATCTTTACTGGGTTGACCTAACCCAAACCGGGGGCGCTGCTGCCACAATTACCAGCATCGACACGCTAAAACAATTGATAAATCTCGGCGTGTTGGGACTAAGCGGAGACCGTGTAACTAATCTGAGTTTTCTGTCGGGATTGACGAATCTCGGATGGCTGGACTTGAGCTATAACTCAATCACCAACAACCTTGATGTGCCGACATCGCTTCATAATCTTGAATATTTGTATCTCAACAACAACCCTATCGATGATCTTGTGCCGCTTGCTGGGCTTACACATTTACAGGTACTTCAGTTCAGTAATAATCAGGTTGCCGACCTCTCAACGCTTACTAATCTGAAACAGTTACGAGAGTTATATGCGAGCGGTAACCTAATCAATGACCTCAATCTTGCATACCTTAGTGGATTAACGAACTTGGAAGTGCTCGAGCTCGATAGCAATCCATCGATAACTGATATCAGCGCGCTTGCACCCCTAACCAATCTCAACACGCTCTCGTTACAATTTAATTCGGTTGTTGACGTTACTCCTTTGAGCAGCCTGACCCAATTGATTGAGCTGCGTCTATTCGGAAATCAGATCGTGAATGTCAGCCCGCTCGCTGGACTTACTACTCTGAATTTTTTGCATCTGGGCAATAATAAGATTGGTGGCAGCAACGGCATTGGCGGGCTTGATAGTCTGACGGCTCTGACCCAAGCGACTTACATTGGTTTGGGAGGTAACGAATCCACGGTGTCCTGCACCGAGCTAGATATCATTTTTACCTACTTTGGTTCGCCGCCGGTGGATTTTGATGGTAACGAGAATACTGTAGAAACATTCACGCCCACCCCCGGCGTAAATTGTCGTTAGTAACCAACCGCCGCCTTCACCGCCTCCCGCGTCTGCAATGTTAAATGAAACGTCGAACCGGTGCCTTCGACGCTTTCCACCCACATGCGTCCGCCCATCATTTCGCACAGTTGTTGACTAATGGCCAATCCCAGGCCGGTGCCGCCGTATTTACGTGAGCTGGATGCATCGACTTGGCTAAACGCTTTGAACAAGCGTTCAAAGCGTTGCGCCGGAATTCCAATGCCGGTATCGCGTACGTTAAAGGTTAATTCCCAGGTGGGTGCCGTAGCTGAATCGTGCGGGTCAAGACTTTTTGCGCCGACAGTCAATTCCACTTCGCCTTGGTCGGTAAATTTCACCGCGTTGTTGAGTAGGTTGACCAGCACTTGCCGCAGCCGCGGTGCGTCGCCGACGATGTGCCGTGGCACGCCGTCGTCGACGCTGACCAGTAACGGCAACGCCTTTTCACGCGATCTCACCAGCATGATGTCGCTTACCGCATTAATCGTTTCGTACAGATCGAAGGGCAGGTGTTCCAACTCCATTTTTCCGGCTTCGATTTTTGAAATATCCAACACATTGGAGATGATGCTTTGCAGATGTTTGCCGGCCTCGACAATTTTCTGCAAATCCGGGACGAGACGCGACAGACCCTCATCGCCGACGGATTCCTGCAGTAATTCGCTGTAGCCGATAATGGCGTTGAGCGGGGTGCGCAGTTCGTGACTCATGTTGGCCAGAAACGTGGATTTTGCCGAGGCGGCAGTTTGTGCGCTGGCAACCGCATGTTCGAGATCGATTTGCGAACTCAGGTTATTGAGCAGGGAGTTGACTTTTTGCGCCAGCACACTCAGTTCGTCGCGGCCGGTGACAGTGACGCGCGCATTCAGATCGCCGCCCATGCCGATGTGATTTACTTCGTTGGTGAGGCGCGCCAAGCGCGCCAATACCAAACGTTCCAGGCTCAGCAAGGTGATGACGATAAACGCCACACCCAGCAACAGCAGCGCAATCAATAAGTAATAAATAGAGGAGCGTGCGTGCGTAAAAATCTCGCGATTCGAAGTTGCGCGCAGTAATGCAACGGGTTTGCGTGCCTGGTCAAGCATCGGCACGTAGGCGGCGTAGGTGTCGTTGTCGAGGATGCGCAGGACGGGTCCGGATCCACCATTATGAAGTTCCTTCCAAGCAATCGCAAAATCTGCCGGCAAGTCGCCCACCACGCCATTAATAGCGAGACCGAGCTGGGTTAGCTCGCTCAATTGGCTCAACATGTCGGCATCTAATTCGCGTGTCATCAATAAAGTCCCGTTGCTCGGGCCTTTTCGCGACGCCGGTAAAATGGGGTGGGCTGCAAACAGAAAGAACCCGGTGCCCACGCGCAGGATGCCGTTTTTCCCTTCTGTAGCTTCAGCGTTGTAGCGCAGACCGCTATCGTTGGCCATGAGGCCGGCGATACGTTCCGCAAGCGGCGTATCGTGCAACGTTTTCATGTCGACGCTTTTTGCGAACAGCGCGTCGCCATGCACCGGCATAACTACCATCGCGTCGATGTCGTAATTGCGAAACAGACTGCTGTCCTGATACTTCTGCGTGTAAGCAGGTTGTAGCCCTGCGGCAAAATTGAAACTGTCACCCTGTGTGGCGTAGTCGCGTGCAGTGGACTCGATGTGTTCGAGCTGGTCGTTAATCACGCGTTGCATACGCTGTACGCATGCACGCAGTTGCACGGTTTCCAGTTCAGTGAAGCGCGCCAGAAATATCAGCGACGCCATCCCATACGCGATCGCAATGAGCAGACCCAGGGTCAAGCCTATCGTCAGCAGAGTTTTACGGCGTAAGGTCATCGGCCCGTCGACAGATCGCAGTTAAGCGTTCGGGTGAACGCTACCGTGATATATCGGTTGAGTCGGGCAAGGGTTGAAGCTAAGTAGGGGAGGTCAGGCAACGTAACAAATGATCGTTACTTCACTGTTCCCTTTGCCATCGGCGCGGTTAATTTTTCCGCGCCGGATTTAATTAACAAGTCGATGGTTGCAATGCGGTCATTTTCAATTGCTAGAAACAGCGGTGTTTGGCCTTTTTTGTTGGCTGCATTCACGCTGCTGGGATGGTCGCGCAGCAGCAATTGCGCCAGATCAGCATTGCCGTTGCGGGCTGCGTACATCAGTGCAGTCCAGCCTTCCAAGTCGGTGATTTCGGTATCGGCGCCGCTGCGCACTAAATATCCAGCCATGTCGGCGTGGTTGTTGTTCACCGCATACATCAGCGCGGTCCAGCCTTCATGCGATTTGGCATTGATGTCGGCCTTGCGTGCCACCAGCAATTTGGCAACTTCAAGGTAGTTTTTCTCCGCCGCGTAAGTGAGTGGCGAACGCGCATCGTCATCGGCGGTATTGGGTTCGGCATGCCATGTCAGTAAGGTAGCAACCAGATCGCTGCGGCCTTCTTGCACGGCGATGGTTAGCGGTGCTTTGCCAAGCAAGCCGCGCACATTCAATGCCGCGCCGTTTTCGATCAGCGCTTTCGCCGCAGCGACATTGTTAGCGAATACCGCCATATGCAAGGCCGTGTTGCCTTGCCGGTCGACCAATTGGCTTTGCGCTTTAGCTTGCAACAGCGCGCTAATGGCCTCGGCGTAGTTGCGTTCGGCAGCCAACATTAGCGCGGTTTTGGTGCTTTCGTCTTTCAGGTTGAGATCGGCGCCCGCGTTGATCAGCAGTTGCAACAGGTCGAGGTGTTTTAACACCACGGCATGCATCACTGCGGTCCGCCCGAGGATGTCTTTGGTATTGATCTCGGTGTTAGTTTTCAGGAGTTCCTGAAGTGCCTTGACGTGACCATTAAGTACGGCAATAGTCAGTGCCGTGGTGCCGGTTTTGTCCTTCAAGTCGAGTTGCGCACCATTGCGCAGCAATTCGCGCATTGCCTCGACGTGGTTCTTCATCGTTGCCAGCATCAGCGGCGTATTTTTGAAGGCGTCGCGCCCATTGACTTGAGCACCGGCACGAATCAGTGCTTGCAACACCGGCACCCGTCCGGCCAGCGCCGCTTCCATCAGCGCGGTGCGGCCGTGTTTATCGGGGCGATTCACATCCGCACCCGCCTTAAGCAGCAGTTGAATAGATTGCAGGTCGCCGCGGCGTGCTTCCGCGCGCAGCGCCAGATGGATATCGAGATTTTTTTCCTTCAGATCGATGATGGCGCCGGGCGCAAGTCCGGTGCCGGTGGCGGCAGGTTCATCGTTGGCGCGTGTACCTTGCGGCTGCAAGCGTTTATTCGCAATGTCGATTTTTTTCTGCGCGGCCAGCCGGTACAGCTCTTTGGCTTTAGCATCGTCGGCGGTGGTGCCGACACCGAGTTCGTAGAGTACGGCGAGATTATAAATCGCCTTGGCGTGATTCTGTTCGGCTGCGCGGCTGAACCATTTGAAGGCTTCATCGGGATTTTTTTTCACACCTAAACCTAACCGGTAGATAGAGCCCAAACGGTATTGCGCATCAGCGTGCCCCTGCTTAGCAAGCGGTGTCCAAATTTTAAGTGCGGTGTCGAAGTCGCCTTTGCGTGCAGCGGCGATGCCTTGTTTATAGACCGGGTCCTCGACCACGGCGGCCGCCCAGCCTAAGCCGCAGCTTAAGCAGAACAGGGCGAGTGTAAACACCAAACGCGACGTCATATTCATGAGTTCATTGCATCGACAAATAGTTGGGTAAATACAGGCCCTGTAGTATAACGTGCTGGTCTGATTCTAAGTAGCATACAAAGCGAGTATTGCGTTGCATGCTGTCATTAGCTTATGTCCGGCGAGATATTCGCGTCCCTAAAACGGAATCTCCATGAATCTTCACGAATACCAATCCAAACAATTATTCGCACAGTACGGCATTCCGGTCGCGTCCGGAAAATTGGCGAACACGGTGGCCGAAACCTTGGTTGCAGCGCAAGCGTTAGGCGGTAACGCGTGGGTGGTCAAAGCACAAGTGCATGCCGGCGGACGCGGCAAGGCCGGCGGCGTGAAATACGTGCGCAGCATGGCGGAGCTGGAAAGTTTTGCGCGCGGACTGCTCGGCACGCAGTTGGTCACACACCAGACCACCGCGCACGGCCAGCCGGTGAATTGCCTGTGGCTGGAAACTCCCTGCGTGATCGCGCGCGAGATGTATCTGGGCGCGGTGATCGACCGGCGCCAGAAGCGCGTGGCGTTCATGGCGTCGAGCATGGGCGGGGTGGACATCGAAGAAGTCGCCACCCACCATCAAGATAAAATTCTTACCACGTTCGTCGATCCGGTGGTCGGTTTGCAAGCGTATCAGTGCCGCCAGTTTGCATTTGCGCTCGGCCTGAAAGATCAGCAGATCGGCGCGCTGACCAAAATCATGACCGCGTTGTATCGCTTGTTTCTTGATAAAGATTTAAGCCTGATTGAAATCAATCCGCTGGTCGTGACCGACTCCGGCGACTTACTCGCGGTCGATGCCAAACTCAATGTCGACGACAACGCGCTGTACCGGCAAAAAGCACTCCACGATTGGCGCGATCCATCGCAAGAAGACGCCAAAGAAAACAAAGCGCAGCAGTTTGGGCTGAACTACATCACGCTCGACGGCAACATCGGCTGCATGGTCAACGGCGCGGGCCTGGCAATGGCGACCATGGATTTGATTAAACTCGAAGGCGGCCTGCCGGCGAACTTTCTCGACGTCGGCGGCGGCACCAGTGCGGAAAAAGTTGCCGAAGCCTTTAAGCTGTTATTGTCGGATGGCAACGTCAAGGCGATCTTGGTGAACATCTTCGGCGGCATCGTGCGCTGCGACCTGATCGCCGAAGGCATTATCAAAGCGGTGCGCGAAGTCGGCGTGAAAATCCCGGTCGTGGTGCGGCTAGAAGGAACCAATGTTGACAAGGGGCGCGAGCTGCTGAATAACAGCGGTTTGGCGATCATCGCATCGAATGATTTAACCGAAGCCGCACGCCTGGCAGTTGCGGCGGTGAAAAAAGGTTGAGAGTCGAAGGTTGATGGTTGATAGAAAAATGCAGCACACAGGTTACGTCGAACTCTTCCATCAACCATAAACGATCAACCAGCAACGGATTAAAAAGCAATGAGTATCCTCATCGATAAAAACACCAAGGTCATCTGCCAAGGCTTCACCGGCAGCCAGGGCACGTTTCATTCGGAACAGGCCATTGCATACGGAACGAAATTCGTCGGCGGCGTGACGCCCGGTAAAGGCGGACAAACGCATTTAGGTTTGCCGGTGTTTAACACCGTGCGCGACGCAGTCAACGCCACCGGCGCCAGCGCGACGATGATTTTTGTACCGGCGGCATTCGCGGCCGACTCGATTTTAGAAGCTGCGGAAGCCGGATTAACAGTAATTGCCTGCATCACCGAAGGCATCCCGGTGCTCGACATGCTTAAAGTCAAAGCGTCGCTGGCGGGTTCGAAATCTTATTTAATCGGCCCAAACTGTCCGGGATTGATTACACCCGGCGCGTGCAAAATCGGCATCATGCCCGGTGCGATCCACAAGCCAGGTGCCATCGGTATTGTGTCACGCTCCGGCACGCTGACCTACGAGGCCGTGCACCAGACCACGCTCAGCGGCTTGGGACAAAGCACCTGCGTGGGTATCGGCGGCGATCCGATCCAGGGCATGAACTTCATCGACTGTCTGGAATTATTTCAGCGCGACGCGCAAACGCGCGGCATCATCATGGTCGGCGAAATCGGCGGCAGCGCCGAAGAAGAAGCCGCTGAATACATCCAGGCGCACGTCACCAAACCGGTGGTGGCCTACATCGCCGGCGTCACCGCGCCCAAGGGCAAACGCATGGGCCACGCGGGCGCCATCATCGCCGGTGGCAAGGGCACCGCCGAAGGCAAAATCGCTGCGCTCGAAGCCGCAGGCGTGAGCGTCGCGCGCTCACCGGCGCAGATGGGCGCGCTGATGGCGCAATGCTTGGCGTGAAAAAACCACGGTGCAATCGTTATGGAACAAAGTATGGCTATGGAACGGAGTATTCCTTCCCCCTGCAAGGGGGAAGGCTAGGATGGGGGTGATGATGAAGGCGGTGTGCTGGCACACCGCCTTCCCACTTGCAGGGAGAAGGAGCTTTGTCGTTGGTATCGTCGCGACGACTATCCTCGTAGCTAATTTGAACGCTATATGACCCAGCCTCTCCGCATCGCGATGGCCCAGCAAAATTTGCTGGTCGGTGGTATCACGCGCAACGTCGACGCGTGCATCGCTGCGCTGGTGCGCGCGCGTGATGAGTTGCATGCCGATGCCGTCGTATTTCCCGAGCTTACATTAACCGGCTATCCGCCCGAAGATCTGTTGTTGCGCGCCGGATTTCTGCGCGATGTACAGCGCGGGCTGCAACGTCTTTGCGCTGCGGTGCAGGGTATTGACGTTATTGCCGGGTACCCTGAGAAAACGTCGCTGGGCGTGTTTAATGCTTGTTCGCTGCTGCGCGCCGGCGCGGTGATCGCGACTTATCACAAACAGCATTTGCCGAATTACAGCGTGTTCGACGAAAAACGCTATTTCATCGGCGGCCACGCACCGTGTGTGGTGTCGATTAAAGGCGTGCCGGTCGGTCTGACGGTTTGTGAAGACATCTGGGTGCCCGGCCCAGCCAGACAAAGCGCGGAAGCGGGCGCAAATTTAATTGTCAACATCAATGCCTCGCCGTACCAGTTGCATAAAGGCGGCACGCGTGAAGACACGGTGCGCCGCCGTGTCACCGAGGCAGGCGTACCGGTGCTGTATGTGAATTTGGTCGGCGGTCAGGACGAACTGGTGTTCGACGGCGAGTCGTTCGTGATGAATGCGCTCGGCGAGGTCACGCAACGCGCACCGGCGTTCGTTGCCGGGTTATATATGGCGGAATTTGCGTGCGACGCGCAGTCGGTGACGCCGGTGGTTGCCGCGCTCAGCCCGGTGTTGAGTGAAGAACAAAGTGTTTATCAGGCGTTAGTGCTGGGCGTGCGCGACTATGTCGATAAGAATGGTTTCAGCGGTGTGGTGCTGGGTTTGTCCGGCGGCGTCGATTCGGCGTTGACGTTGGCCATTGCGGTCGATGCGCTCGGTAAGGAGCGTGTCGAAGCCGTCATGATGCCGTCGCGTTACACGGCGCAGATGAGTCTGGACGATGCACAGGGCCAAGCAAAAATAATGGGCGTGGACTACCGGGTGATCTCCATCGAAACCGTCTACGGGGCATTTCTTGACAGTTTACGCGGCGAGTTCGCCGGGCATGCGCCCGACGCCAGCGAAGAAAATATTCAAGCGCGCTGTCGCGGCGTGTTGCTGATGGCGATCTCCAACAAGAAGTGCAAAATGGTGCTGACCACCGGTAACAAAAGTGAGATGGCGGTCGGCTATGCTACACTTTACGGCGACATGGCAGGCGGTTTCGATGTGCTCAAAGACGTGCACAAAACCCTGGTTTACCGGCTGGCTGCGTACCGCAACAGCATCGCTCCGGTGATTCCAAAACGCGTGCTCGAGCGCGCGCCGTCGGCGGAGCTGGCGCCGGATCAAACCGACCAGGACAGCTTGCCGCCGTACGCAGAGCTGGATGCCATTCTGGAACGCTACATCGAGCACGACCTGAGCGACGCCGAGATCGTCGCGGAAGGTTACAACGCGGCGACGGTGCGCAGAGTCATCGGCATGGTCGACCGCAACGAATATAAACGGCGCCAGGCGGCGCCGGGTGTGCGCATCTCGCGGCGCGCTTTTGGTAAAGACCGGCGCTATCCAATTACCTCGGGCTATTTGGCGGAATCAGATCAAGACATAACGGCGGGAGAAGCTTCATGAAAAAAATCGACGCGATCATCAAACCCTTCAAGCTCGACGACGTGCGCGAAGCACTGTCGGAAATCGGCGTCACCGGCATGACCGCCATCGAGGTAAAAGGCTTCGGGCGGCAGAAGGGTCACACCGAGCTGTATCGCGGTGCCGAATACGTGGTCGATTTTTTACCGAAAGTGAAAATCGAAATCGTAGTCGCCGACGATCAAATGGAACGCTGCATCGAAGCCATCACCAATGCCGCACGCACCGGCAAAATCGGCGATGGCAAGATTTTCGTTACCACCGTCGAGAAGATCGTGCGCATCCGCACCGGCGAAATGGATAACGACGCGATTTAAATCGAAGTAAGGTGGGTTAGACGCGTTGGTTTGCGTCGTAACCCACCAAGTGTGCCGCAAGGTACTCCACAAAAATCCGTTGGTGTGCCGTGCACGCGGCGGGCTACGCCTGCGGCTAACCCACCCTACAGTTTGCTCTGTGCCAGTAATGTTCGAATCTCCCCCAGTTGCCGATTCTGCGGAAAATTCAGCTCCAGAATGCGCAGACTGTCGCGCGCAAGATCGTCCATTTGCAGCTCGTGATAGGCGCGCGCCATCAGTGCCAGTGCGTCCGCCACGGTGGCGGTGCGCGGATAATGTTCGACAACGAATTTGGCGCGATTGGCAGCCGCGACGTACACGCCGTGGCGCAAATAATATTGCGCTGAGTCGAATTCGTGCTGGGCCAGCAGGTTGCGCAGGAAAACCATACGCTGACGTGCGTCGGGCGAGTATTTGCTGTCCGGAAATTTTTTCAGCAGTTCGCCAAAAAAATCGTAGGAGCGTTTCGCCAGACCCGGGTCCATATGGGTGGGATTTTTGCCGCCCATTTTCTCGGCGGTACTGGGGCCTTCCTGGAAGGTCGCCAGGCCTTTCAAGTAATAGGCGTAGTCCACATTCGGGTGGGTGGGGTGTAGTTTGATGAAGCGATCCGATGCCGCAACCGACGAATCGACTTCGCGCGATTTGTAGTATGCATAGGCGGTTTCGAGCTGCGACTGCTGGGCATAGCGGCCGAACGGGAAGCGGGTCTCGAGTTTTTCAAAATATTTGATTGCGGTTTCATAATCACCGCCGTCCAGTGCGCTTCTGGCTTCTTTATAGAAGTGTTCGGCGGTCCACTCGGTGGTTTCGTCTTTGTCTTTTTCTTCCGGGGTGGACGAGCAGCCTGCAATCAGGATGCAGCCCAGTGAAAAGGCGAGCGTAAAACGGGAGAGAAGTGTCATGCGCGTGATAAGGTCCATCTGAGTGAGCAGGTAGCTGCGGCAAATGCGGTAGAATTATACCTGTCTTCACTCGCGATGCCATGACCACCGTATGTTGCCCGCCGAAAACCAGCAAGCACATCAAACCGCCAGCGTACCGTTTAACCTGTCCGGCCGCCGGCTGGATCAGGTGCTGAGCGTGTTATTTCCGGATTACTCGCGTTCGCGCTTGCAACAATGGTTGCTTGACGGGCACGTGCAGGTCGACGGCACGGTGTGGCGTGCTAAGGATAAGGTGAAAGGCGGCGAACAGATTGCTTTGACCGCAGTGATCGAGCGGCAGGTCGCCGATGCGCCCGAAGATTTACCGTTGGACGTGGTGTATGCCGACGAACACCTGATCGTCGTGAACAAACCCGCCGGACTGGTCGTGCATCCCGCCGCCGGCAATCGCGCCGGTACGCTGCTGAATGCGTTGCTGCATTACGCGCCGGAGCTGGCGCAGCTGCCGCGCGCCGGGATTGTGCATCGGCTCGACAAAGACACCACCGGGCTGTTGGTGGTCGCGCGCACCTTGGAAGCACAAGCCAAGCTCGTGACGCAATTACAAGCGCGCAGCGTCTCGCGCGAATACGATGCCGTGGTGCTCGGTGTTGTCGTTTCCGGCGGCACCGTGGATGCACCGTTGGGACGCCACCCGGTCGAGCGCAAACGCATGGCGGTGCGTGCAGGCGGGCGCGAGGCGATTACCCATTTTCGGATCGTGGAACATTTCCGCGCCCATACCCACTTGCGCGTGCAGCTGGAGACCGGCCGTACGCATCAGATTCGCGTGCATTTGGCACATATCCATTTTCCGATCGTCGGCGATCCGGCCTACGGCGGACGCGTACGTTTACCGCCGCGCGCGTCAGAAGCATTTACCGTAGCGCTGCGGCAGTTCCCACGCCAGGCATTACACGCCTCGCGCCTGTCGCTCGATCACCCGGCGCACGGCAAGCGTATGCAATGGCGCGTGCCGCTGCCGCAGGATATGCAGGACCTGCTCGAAGCGATGCGCGATGACGCCGACACGTCCGCTGAAGAATAAATGCCATGACGCAGCCCCTATGGATCACTCCCGGCTGGCCCGCACCCGAATGCGTGCATGCGCTGAGCACCACACGTCACGGCGGGTATAGCCAGGCGCCGTATGCGAGTTTTAATCTATCGGACTACGTTGGCGATGCGCCCGATGCGGTGGCGCGCAATCGTATGCAGTTGCACCGGCAGGGCGGTTTGCCGTCGGCACCGCACTGGTTGCGGCAAGTGCATGGCACGCGTGTGTTGGAGCTCGACAATTTCGCAAGCCAGACCGCAGCCCCAATCGAAGCCGATGCTGCCATTACGCTGTCCCGTGGCGTGGTGTGCGCAGTGCAAACTGCCGACTGCCTGCCGATCTTGTTGTGCGACACTGCCGGGACGCGCGTCGGCGCGGTCCACGCGGGTTGGCGCGGGCTGGCCAATGGCGTGGTTGAGGCGGCGCTGAAGCGCTTGGATACGCGTGCTGAACAAATGCTTGCGTGGCTCGGACCGGCGATTGGCGCCGATGCTTTTGAAGTCGGCGACGATGTACGCGACGCGTTCGTGAGCGACGGCCCCGCGACCAGCGCTTGCTTTCGTGCCTACGCGCCCGGCAAGTGGCACGCCGATTTATTTCAGCTCGCACGGGTGCGGTTGCAGCGTGCGGGCGTTACCGGGATTTTCGGCGGCGGCCGGTGCACGTTCCGCAACGCGCAGGAGTATTTTTCCTATCGTCGCGACCACGTCACCGGGCGTATGGCGACACTCATCTGGCTGGAGTAACTGGAAGTCCTGCAAGCGAGTATTGACATGAACATCACCATTATTCATACCGGCCATCCCGTAACACACGAGATCGACGTGATCACGCGCGCGATCCCCGGCGAACTGGAAGCGCGCGCCGGCTATCACCGTCTGCACCATGCGCAACCGGCACGCAGCGACGCGCTCGCGTCGCTGCGTGCGCGGTTAGGTTACGACATCAACCCGCTGCCGCCCGATTTCGATCCAACGCAAGTTCGTTTGCTGGTCACCGACATGGACTCCACGCTGATCAACATCGAGTGCATCGACGAGATCGCCGGCTTCGCCGGACTTAAGCCGCAAGTCAGTGCCATCACTGAAGCCGCGATGCGCGGCGAATTGAATTTCGAGCAGTCGCTGACGCAGCGCGTGCAGTTACTTGCGGGTCTTGACAGTTCAATTTTACAGCGGGTATACGACGAACTTTTAAAACTCAACCCGGGTGCCGAGACGATGCTCGCCTGTTTAACGCAACGCCGCATTAAAACCGCGCTGGTCTCCGGCGGGTTCACCTTTTTCACGTCGCGTTTGCAACAGCGCCTGGGTTTGGACTATTCGCGCGCCAACGTGCTGGAAATGGATGCAAAGCAACTCAGCGGCCGTGTCGTCGGCGCTATCGTCGGTGCACAAGCCAAGGCAGACTTTCTGTCCGAGTTGTGCGGTCAACTCCACATTTCACGCACGCAAACGCTGGCGATGGGCGACGGGGCTAACGATCTAAACATGATGCAGCTCGCTGGGCTGTCGATTGCTTACCACGCCAAACCCAAGGTGCAAATGCAGGCGAAGGTAGTCATCAATCACGGAACGCTGGCAGCGGTGTGTCATTTATTAAACTAACGAGACAATTATGAATAAAACACTGTTGCAATGGGCACTGGCCGTGTTGATGGTGTGTGCCGAACCGCTTGCTCAAGCGGAACTCACCGAGTGGGAAAAACTCAATGGCGAGGTCATGTCGCTGTATCAACAAGGTCAATATGCGAACGCGGTGCCAGTGGCCAAGAAGGCGCTGGCGTTGGCAGAACAAACCTTGGGCGCCAATCATCCCAATGTGGCCGGGAGTTTAAATAACCTTGCGGAGTTGTACCGCATTCAAGGCCAATACAAGCAAGCTGCACCGCTCTATCAACGCGCGTTGACGATCTGGGAAAAGGCGTTGGGGCCGGATCATCAA
>JACQEQ010000235.1 GCA_016200445.1 Gammaproteobacteria bacterium
AAAATACCTGTCCTGTAGCACCCCGATACAAACGAACACGCAGGAGTTTTTTCTCTAAACTCTACTGTATTTACTTCTGCTACGAACATCTGAGTCGGAGATTTCGTCTGGTTGGAACCCGTAATCCGACAGTTCGTTTGCGAAGGTTGCGTACTCAGCATCGCCTGCGAGCGGGATAACAGCGCCGAATTGTTCTGCGACAAGCTTCCCCAATATCCGCCTCGACTGCTCAGGCGCACCTTCAAAGAACAGGTCGTAGGTGATCGGTATGTTGCTGCCTTGTTTCCTACCCTGATTTGGAATAACCCAAGTTGGCTCTTGGTGTGTCAGGTCAACAAGTTCCTTGGCGGTCTTGGAGCCATAAACGTTGGCCGTGTGCGCCAAAGAGTCTAGCTCAGACTGAGTGAATACAGATGTGCTGTATTCCCCTTGCTTCGCTTCAAATCTTGGGTGGTTCTGATAAAAATGCTTCTTGATGTTGAGAACCTTTGAAAACAGGTTCACATCAGATTTCTCGAACAAGGGAACTTCCGGCTCGCTCAACGCGGCATTTATTTCATTGAGGGAGTAGGAAGGCACTGGCCCCCAATCCATGCAGAAGTATGCGTCACCGATTATCGGTTTGCCGTGTAGAAGAAGATGGTGTTTGTCAGCGAAGTAAAGTAGTTTTACGACTTTTAGCTTAGTTAAATCAGGTACGCCTTGCTTTGAAAAGAAGGCAATGGAGCGCACCAACTTTTCAAGGCTGAACTCAAACGTCAAGTTATACATGTTGATCACCTCCTTTGCACACCAGCACTGACCGGGCCGGATCGCACTTAGATTTGCCTGTTGGTTGGATGCACGTGAAGTCAGATTCTGCACGAGAGCAGTGGCTCCCAACAAGTGAAATATGGAAAAAATATCAGTGTTCGGAGTCGCTGCTTGGCTCCGGTGTTGCTCTTGTAGCCAGCGACGGGGTTCTGGTCGGGTAGGGTTCATGGCGAATCTCCCATCCCGAATTTATCATACGCCTTTCGCTTTTTATTCGCAAGTCCATGCAAAGCGCGGTATCGTTCGCTTGTAAGTAGGCTGTCTCGTCAGAAATGTCGTGTTCGATCCTTTCCGCTGCTCAAAGGACCAACGTAGCGGAATACGGGGAAGCATTTGAGCACTAGTTGGGGTCCGAGTTGAGTGCGTATCCGTGCGAATCCATGCCGCCACAAGTCTTTAGCTAACTCTCATGCAAGGAATCGGATCGCGCGTGAGTGCAAATGTGTGCAGGGCCAGGCAGAAAGCGTTCGTGCAGATTATGAGTGCGCTGCTTTGACCGCTGAGCTTGCCGTTGGTTTCCTAGCTGATTTTGCGTTGTTTTTGCGTTGTACGATCGGGAATGATGGGGCACGACGGGGAACCATGGACATTTAAGCCGTTGAAAATGCTAGGAACTCTAGTTCTTTCAACGACTGGATTTCGATTATGAGTCCGCTGCGCTACGCGCTGCGCTTGATAGGCATCGGGATCACAATCTCCCCTTTGATCTTGGCCGCCTTGTCCAAGCCAACTCCGGGTAGCGCCCTGAAGGTTTGTGCTATGTGGCCACTCGCTAAGTGTCCGTAATATCGCTCGACCATTTTGGTGTCAACATGCCCCAGTTGCTCCGCGACAACTTTCAACGAAACACCCAAAGTGATCCATCGGCTTGCAGCACTGTGTCTCAATTGGTGAAATCCGAATCGTTTAATTTCCGCTAGCGCGCACGCGCGCCGCATTGGTTTCTTTTGGCTATCTTTGACCCAGGGCTCGCCACTTTCGCGTAAGAACATCGCCTCACCCAGATCACGATTGGTAGACACTTCCCGGAAAAATCGCGCCGCCTCTGGATCGAGGTGTACGTACCTTTGCTGACCGCCTTTGGATTTCGCGATGAAAAGGGTACCCGCCGAAGGGTTGAAATCGCCGACGCCCAAGCGACCCAATTCTCCATACCTGGTGCCTGTGTATAGGCCTGCCCGAACAAGCCTCTGAAAGTCCTTCTCTCTTGCACACGCCTTCACAAAAGTCCGCTGTTCCTTCTCACTGAGGAAAACTGCTCGTGCGACTTCGACGTTTTCAAATGGCGAAACCTTCCACGCCATTGGATTTGCACTTACACGCCCTTCTTCTAGCGCAAGGTTCAACGCAGCCCGCAGACGCCGCATAATCCTGTTCGCTGTCGCTCTACGCTTGCGGAGATCCTCTTCGGTCTGGACGTGCGGTTCATTTTCGTGCTCGCGTTTCCGACTCGTTCGCCTCGGACTGGCGGCAATATCTGCGCGCCACTGCTCAAGCTTTGGGCGCGTCAACTTGGTAACTTGCAGAGAGCCGACCTTTGGGATCACATAGGCGTCTAAATCGTACTTGGTATGGCGATGGTCGGGAGCGCCGCGATGCCGCAAGTGCTGTAGATAATCTAAGCAGCACTGCTCCACCGTATAACCTCCACGTTGAAAAACCTGCTGACCTGTCGCGAGCGCTGTCGCCGTCAAAAACCAGGTTCGGGCCTTTTCTTGTGCTTGCGCAAAGTCCAATACCCGCACCCCTTCGGCATCCAGGATGTCGTCAGCTAATCCGAGCTTTTCTTCCTTTCGGAAACCCGCGTCATAGTACCGCGCCAGCCAGACACCACCCTTACTACCTTTTCTATAGCCGAGCGTCCTCCCCGACGACAACAGCATCCAGATTCTCTGTCCGATTGGTAACGATCTTCGCGCTGTTCTGCTGACGAGTTCCTTATTACTTACAGTTCGCGCCATGAGTCATTCCTCCATTCCAGCGGTTTACATCAGGTGTCTATTATGGCATTTTTGCCAAAAATTTGCCAAAATTCCGGGCTCCAATCGCATCACCGTGCAAAGTCGCGCATGATCGTGCATATGCGACGTATAATATTCTTAATAAACAGTTTAGTGGATTATTTCAACACTAAAAGAGAAGGGGTTAAAGACTGTAGACGCGCCCCTGATAAGGGCGAGGTCGGTGGTTCAAGTCCACCCAGGCCCACCATTCCTGCCCATGGCGTTCCACACCTATGTGCTGAAAAGTCAGTCGAGCGGGCGCTTCTACATCGGCCACACCGCCAACCTGACAAAACGCATATTCGAGCACAATAACAACCGTACCGTATCGATCAGGAATCGGGGACCTTGGGAATTGTTCTACTCCGAGGAGTTCGCCACCCGCTCTGAAGCCATGCAGAGAGAACGCCAACTTAAAAAGCGGAAGATCAGGCGCCGAGTTCCCCGCGCTTCGCGAGCGCGGTGATGCGGTCGGCGGCACGGAAGGCGAGCGCCATGATGGTCATGGTAGGCTGGCCGCGGCCGGAAGTCACGAGACTACTGCCATCGCACAAGAAGAGATTCTTTACATCGTGTGTCCGATGGTC
>JACQEQ010000205.1 GCA_016200445.1 Gammaproteobacteria bacterium
ATGGCGTCACGGTCGATGGTCAACCCGCACATTTGAAAAATGCACTTGCATCAGGGGATAAAGCGGTAACGCAGACCGACCATTAAATCCACTGCAAAACTAGTTTGCGGAATGATATTGGCGCGTGGCCCGACTTCAGCAAAAAAATCAATTGGCGCCGTACTCCACAGATAACTCACGCCGATGGGGATGCGGATGCCAATCTGCGTTGCAGAAGTTTCTGTTGTGCGTAGCCGCAGACCGAATCCAAAATACATCGGCATGGTTGCACCTTCCATTTCAAACTGCTGGAAATCATGCGTTAGGTAATCAGCATGTACTTGCACATGCTTATTCGTGGTATCCCATTCGGAAAACCAGTCAATCGCAGTGTCACGCGACATCCAAAACTTAGCTGATAAGCCGTTCGGCGCAGGTGTTGCCATTCCAACCGACACCTCGTTACCTAGAAATCCAAAAGCGGAAGCGGTAGCGCTGAATCCCATCAGTACAACGACAACACAAATTAATTTGCGATACATAAGCTACAAGTCCTGTTATGAGGTGTCCGTGCAAGCGCGCTATATTAACGCATGCTCGTGGCACGACAAAGCGCAGGGTGGTTACGCCACTGCGGTATTCGAATCACCGCTTTATGGACGCAAGGAGATTTACACTTGAAGGTTGACAAACTTTTTTCAATGCTGACGCTATGTATTTCCCTGCCGCTGGCTTTGCCGGCGTGGGCCGCTGAGGATGGCTCGAAGGCCGATCTGGCTATTAATGCATTACTGCGCGATCTGGCAATTTACGAACAGATTCACGATATTTCGCAAACCATCGGTGATGGTTTAGAGCAGCGTCACAATGAACATGAAACGGCGGACGCGAACCGCTGGAAGCGCCTGAGCGACAACGCCCGCACCTATTTTACTGAAGCTGCATTGGCAGCTCGGATGCGCACTTTGTTGAGCAAGGACTACGATGAAGCCCGCTATGCAACTCTCCAGCGTTTAGTGCAATCCCAGATTGGTAAACGCTTGTCTGAAATCAAACGCGCCGCACTCTCGGCGCAAGCCACCGAAGCGATTCGCAAATTCGCCAAAGATCAACATGACAAGGCGCCAGGTCCGGCGCGTGCCAGCCTGTATTCACAACTGGACGACGCATCGGCCGATACCGAATTTCTCGTTGCCACTCAAGCCCTGGCCATCCAGTCGGTGGCGCGTCTGGGAAATGTGGTAGAGACTAAAAGTCAAGACCTAACCCCCGAGAAGAAGGACATGCTACTGCGCGCAAGTTACGAACAGTTACTCAAGCCCAGTAAGTTCACCACCCGCATCACCTACGACTACGCCTTCCACGACTTGTCCGACGACGACCTGAAGTTGTTCATCGAGTTTTACCGCTTTGGCGACATGCAATGGTTTCTGGGCAAGGTCATGGAAGCGCTAAACACGGCTATGGAGCAGGTAACCGCAGAGGCGGAAAAAAAACTCCGCCAATAGGCGAAGTCCCAAAATCCAATTTTCCTTAGGGGTGGGCTAAGCACCCCACCGCAGATATTTCGAAATCTATCGCCGGATATTCGTTATTCAGAATACTTACCATTTATGCCTTTACGAGAATAATTGGCCCGATTCGAAGGCCTTAAGTTGCAGGTGCGCAAGTTAGCGTGGGGTTAGTGATCGTTTGTGTCGAAATTATCGCGATGAAATTCGATGGTTGTATTCGCATTGCATTTGCTTTCAATACAGGGCGCGTCTAGGTTATCTGCGAGAGGGAAAAAGAAATGACCGAACCGACCATCGTCTGCCCAAGCTGCAAGATTGAAATCAAACTCACCGAATCACTCGCCGCACCACTGCTCGCCGCGACACGCAAACAGTTCGAGCAGCAACTGGCGCAGAAAGACAGCGACATCGCCGCGCGCGAGCAAGCGATGCGCGACAAGGAAAAACAGCTTGCCGAAGACCAACGCAAGCTTGACGACCAGGTGGCCGATCAAGTAGCCGCGCAATTAAAAGCAGAGCGCGCCCGCATCATTGCCGAAGAATCCAAAAAAGCAAAACTCGCCAGCGCTGCCGAGCTTGACAATAAGTCGCGTGAACTGGCCGACTTGAGCGAAGTGCTCAAGGTGCGCGATGCAAAGCTTGCCGAAGCGCAAAAGGCGCAAGTCGAACTCATCAAGAAACAGCGTGAGCTCGATGACGCCAAACGCGAATTGGAGCTCACCGTCGAAAAGCGTGTGCAAGAAGGACTCAACGCCACCCGCCAGCAAGCCAAAAAAGAAGCCGAGGACGAACAAAAGCTCAAGGTCATGGAAAAAGAGCAAACCATCGCCGCGATGCAGAAACAAATCGAGGAGCTCAAGCGCCGCGCCGAGCAGGGCTCACAGCAATTGCAGGGCGAAGTTCAAGAACTGGAACTTGAAAACTTATTGCGCAGCAAATTCCCGTTCGACGCCATCGAGCCCGTGCCCAAGGGCGAATACGGCGGCGATGTATTGCACCGTGTGATCGGTGCAGGCGGCCAGCCCGGCGGCAGTATTTTGTGGGAGTTCAAGCGCACCAAAAACTGGAGCGACGTGTGGCTCGCAAAACTGCGCGATGACCAGCGCAGCGCAAAGGCGGAAATCGCCGTGATCGTGAGCCAGGTGTTGCCAAAAGGCGTTGAAACTTTCGAAATGGTCGAGGGCGTGTGGGTCACACACCCGCGCGCCGCATTGCCGGTGGCGATGATATTGCGCCAGACCTTGCTGGAGCTTGCGCTTGCGCGGCAGGTGTCCGAAGGCCAGCAGACCAAAACCGAAATGGTCTACCAATACCTCACCGGCCCGCGCTTCCGCCAGCGCGTTGAAGCCATCGTCGAAGCGTTCTCCACCATGCAGGAAGACCTCGACAAGGAACGCAAAGCCATCATGAAACAATGGGCCAAACGCGAGGAGCAGATCATGCGCGTGATGGGCGCGACGGTGGGCATGTATGGAGATTTGCAGGGGATTGCGGGGAAGTCATTGCAAGAGATTGAGGGGTTGGGTTTGCTAGCCCTTGAAGACGGCAAAACCATATAGCATGGAGAGGTCAGCAGACTCATCTTATGAGCCTGCCAATAGGGTAAGATCACGAAAATTTGGGAGAACATCATGGCGAGCGGTAAGCAATTAGGACAGCTAATCTGGGCGAGGGTTAATAGTAACCTTGCGGATTGCAAGAGACCGTAGGACATGTCGCTAAAATTAGTTCACGAAAAATTGGGCTGGCCGTCACCGGAAGAGATACGAAATCCTTCTGGCGAGGGAGGCCGCATTTTCGCTGAGTTGGTTGAGGCCAAAATCCAAAGAGCCATCGCCCTGTTACCCGGCTCTCCAAACGTAAAAATTGGAGTGCTGTTGCGCAACTCCAAGACAACAGTTACCGAAGCGCCCTTGGCTGTTGTGGCAGAGTTCAGCGTGAAGGCGAGCGATTCGACCCTACGGGAACTTCAGCGCTTGGCATGGAATTTCTCACATAGCCCCACAGTGGTTACCATTGAGCAAGGTTTATTGCGGGTATGGACCTGCTGCGAACCCCCTGATGATGCGCGACCTATCGGCGACTATGTGGTACACGAATTATCGGATGCCGATCTTACTGGTGCTCGTTCTGCCAATATCACCCAACGTGCCACCCAAGTTCTCCACTGGGTAAACCTGGTTTCCGGTCAATTCTTTCGTGAGCGTTCGGAGAGATTTAACCGCGACCAGCGCGCGGATCAGATGCTGCTGGGAAATCTCCGCCATCTTCGGAAAATGCTTCAGGAAGCAGGTTTAACTGACAACGATGTCTGCCACGATCTCCTGGCTCGGATCGTATTCATTCAATTCCTTTTTGACCGCAAAGACTCCAAAGGCAATGCCGCCTTGAACCGTAACAAACTGGCATCGCTCCACGAAGAAGGTGTTCTGAAAAAAGACCACAAGGATTTGCACAGTATTCTGGAAAATTATAACGAGACTTATCGTCTTTTCGATTGGTTGAACACCAAGTTTAACGGTGACCTCTTCCCTGGAAAAGGAGATACACATCAGGAGCGCGAGCGCGGTTGGCGAGCCGAGAAAAGTGTAGTCAAGCCTGCTCATCTTGATCTGCTAAGGCAATTCATTAGCGGTGATTTGGACATGCCGAGCGGGCAACGTTGCTTGTGGCCTCAATATTCCTTCGATGCTATTCCTCTCGAATTCATCAGCAGCATTTACGAAACTTTTGTTACTGAGCGGGCTTCTGGAGAGGGGATATTTTATACGCCGCAGCATTTGGTGGATTTCATCCTTGATCGGGTATTGCCATGGGACGGGGATCAGTGGAACCTGAAAATTCTTGATCCGGCCTGCAGCTCCGGCGTGTTCCTTGTAAAAGCTTTCCAGCGCCTAATCCATCGCTGGAAACGGACACATCCTGGAGAAGCGGTGCGCGCCGAAATACTGAAAGGTCTTCTTAAAAAAAATCTATTCGGTGTAGACAAGGATCCTCATGCCGTGCGTGTGGCGTCATTCAGCCTCTATCTCGCCATGTGCGATGAGATCGACCCAAAGCACTACTGGACGCAAGTGGAATTTCCCACGATGCGCGGGCAACGGTTAATAAATTCGGATTTTTTCGAAGAAACACAACCCGGCTTCCGCACTAATGAAGACGCTGCCAGTTTCGATCTTGTCATAGGCAATGCGCCTTGGGGTGAGAATCTCTTGACACCTGCTGCCAAGGAATGGGCAGAGGATGTTGAGCATCGCTGGCCGCTGGCAAATAAGGACATCGGAAACCTGTTCCTTCCCAAAGCTGCGGCACTTGTGAAACCGGGTGGGCACATTTCGATGATTCAGTCGGCCAGTTCGTTGTTATTCAATCGAGGCTCTCATGCCCGTGATTTTCGAAAACAGTTTTTTACTACGTTCCGAATTGAAGAAGTTATCAATCTTTCCGCTTTGCGATTCAAGGTGTTCAACCGAAAGACTCATGCAACCAAGACTTCGGTAGCGCCATCGTGCGTGATTACGTTTAGTCCACTGTATCCGGCTAATGACCGATTTCCTTACACTAGCCCCAAACAGACGGAAGAGTTGGCGGACGAATTTGAAATTATCGTGGAACCCAAGGACGTTAAATGGATACGTCCAGAAGAGGCCGCCATTGATGCGGATATTTGGACGGCACTGATGTGGGGTGATAGACGGGATAGATCGCTTGTACGCCGACTGAAGTCTTACCGGACACTTTCCAATCTGGATACCAAGATTGCGCTCAAAGCAAGAGAAGGCATTATTTTTGGCGACCGCAAGAAGCCACAACCGAAACTACTGGATCATTTGATACTGACGGAAAGGGTTTTTCCAACAGATGACCTGCTTTATCTTAAAACTGACGGATTACAAAAAAACGATGAAGCATTTACTGATTCGAGAGCATCGACAGATTTTAGTGCATTTGCCTTTCCTCAATTGTTCATCAAGCAGGGATGGCGTAAGGAAACCTCACGCTTTCAGTCAAGGCTAGTAAATAAAACAGACAATGGTCTGGGTGTTCTCTGTACCCAAAGTTATATAACTGTTCATGTTCCCATCGCACAACAGAGCGTTATTGAGGCGGCCTGTCTCAGCTCTAACAGCATACTTGCGGTCTATTTTTTGCTCCTAACAAGTGGCCGGTTTGCTTCCTATCGTCCCGAACCGCTTAAAGAAGAACTGTTGAATGTACCCATCCCCGAACCGCGTTCAGGGTTATTGGACGGCATTAAATCTTCAGAGGACATTGATCAACGCATCCGGGAAGCATTCGAGTTCAAAGACGCAGAATGGGTACTCATCGAAGATCTGTTCAACACCACGTTGCCGGACTTCAAAGGAGATACTAATTCCCCGGGTCGTCAACGCACACAACGCCGTAGCAAGTCGTCGGATGAGCCGGAATTAAAAGCCTATTGCGAGTATTTCAGCCGCGTACTAAAAGCTGGCTTTGGCCAAGACAAGCACATCAATGCGACAGTTTTTCAGGAATCAAACAAAGATTTTCTCCCTTATCGTCTGATTGCATTCGAACTGAATCAGCCATCCGGCGAGAAGTTTCGTGTGGCATCACTTGAAACATCCGCGCTTCTGTCCGAACTCGAAACATTGAATCAGACTTGGTTGCGGGGCAGTGGGTCATTAGTAGGCGGCAGCATTTATCACCAGCGAGTGGCCAGGATATATGACTACCGCGATGGGGTGCCCACCGTATTTATTCTCAAACCGGATGCACGCCGCTATTGGACTCGCAGCATGGGCTTGCACGACGCAGACGAGGTTGCGGGCGATTTCGTTAGCTGGCAGAACACCAAAGATCAGGTTCGGAATTAAACGTGGGCAATCGGTCAAAGTTTTTTAGTCATGCATCAGCGCCCCCGCCTGACTTTCTGCGCCTTTCATCTGTATGGTGCAAGGATCAGTCTGAAAATATGCTCGGGCTCATCTGGCGTGGTTATGACCAGATGCAAAGCGATAAACCAATCGTGGATGGTCGAGATTTAGAACGCAGCATTACCCAACTGCTTGAACCGCGCATTGCCCGCGCCATGTCAGGCGACGAACCATTTTATGTCCAGCACGGGCCTTTCGAGCGTGCGACCATGCAGCCGCCTCCTGCGCAACCGCCTCAAAACGACATTGCTTTCAAGCTCTGGGCTGATGAGCGGATCATGTGGCCTATGGAAGCAAAGGTTCTGGAAACTTCGGGGGCCGTTTCAGAATATATTAAAGACATTCACGAGCAGTTCTTGGCTTGTCGCTACGCCCCCTTCTCCGGGGAAGGAGCCATGCTTGGTTATCTTTTATCAGGTACAGCGGACGATGCTTTTCAAAACATTTCCAAAAAAACGCCTTGTGGGCTGGAAGATCATCCTGCCTTCTCTTCTCGCCCTCAAAAGCTATCCAGTCACACTCGAAACGTTCCCTCTGGCAAAACCTATCCGTCGAGATTCTGTTGTCATCATTTGATGCTGGAATTTCCGTATTTAAAGCGGGTTTCTGGATAATGTTTCTCACAACTCCTTGTCGATGCAGGAGCCGTACAATTTGTTGGCGAGCCTGAAAAAAGCTATCACGCCTAGCGGCATCACGCCGCTTTTTTTGTCGCCGACCACGGCTTGATTTTGGCCAGTGTTTTAGCCAAAGAATCCTTGGCAAGCTCCGTGTCATAGCGCGCCTGTCCGCGCAGCCACCAGCCTTCCGAAAGGCCGAAGAACTTGCATAGGCGCAAGTCGGTGTCGGCAGTGATCGTGCGGCGGCCCGCAACAATTTCTCCGATGCGCTGCGCCGGTACGCCGATTTCTTTGGCCAGCCGGTATTGGGTGATCTCCATCGGCTTCAAAAATTCCTCCAGTAAAATTTCACCGGGGGAAACAGGGGGCAGTTTGGTTTTCTTGCGCATAACAACCTCGCTCAATGGTAATCGACGATTTCCACTCCGCGCGAGTGGAACACCGAAGGAGTTCATCCACCAAAAATGTCACGTCGCGCCCTACTTGAGCCATTCATGGACTACTCCAAAATTTTTAGCATTCTCATCACTGTGCCGCTCAACGTTTCTTTTTCAGCAATTCAGCCAGCAACTTTGTAAACGGAATAATGTCTTGATCAACGCTGGCTGATTCCAGTGCGCCCATATAGTCATCTCTCCGCTCCAAGGGAACGATGGTCCACGGATAACCGCCGGAAGCCAGCATAACGTTCATCAGGAAGCGGCCCATACGTCCGTTGCCATCGAAGTACGGATGAATGTAGACGAACATAAAATGCCCTAGCACAACACGCACGGCAGGTTCGTTTTCCTGTTGCAGTAATTCAAAAAATGCCGGTATGAGTTCGCGCACGGCTTCCTGACGTGGCGGCGCATGCTTCGAGCGGCGGATGTAGACCGGGCCGTTACGATAACCCGCAAGATCGGCAGCCTTGAGAATGCCTGCGGTCACGCTGGGCGCGAAAAGTTCGCGGTACCAGGTGCTGTGATCTTTTCCGGCGACGCTGCCCGCATTTTCTTTGCGCAGGACTTTTTCAATACTTTGTTTAACGCTCTGGAATGCTTGCCAGTAACCGCGCGCAGCCAGCGCGTTGCGGTGATCCTGATGATCCTTGATGCGGTCCGGATTCCAGTTTCCTGAGCGCACCTGCTCAATCAACCCGGTGTTGACTTTGTATCCTTCAATCGAGAGAGAGTGGTAGGCGTCGCTGATGTAGGCTTCTTCTACGTGCTTCATGTAAGAGGCGGGATCGCCTGTGAGCCTGGGTGCCGGCGGAAAATTTTGCAGCACGTCGGCGCGCATCCTGGCCCAGTTCATCCGCAGGCGGTTTACGTAGGGCGATGTTTCGCGCACGCCAAACGTGATGGGTGGCTTGTCCTCGAAAGGGTCGATTTCTCTGACGGTGTAACCCGCCGCCTGCATGCTTCCCACGATGTTGTCCGCGATCTCATCGCGCCCAATATTGCGGAAGGCCCCGGCCAGTCTCCCGGCAATTTTGCTGTGCCCTCCGGTCAGCAACCGGCTAAGTACATCCGAGGCGTCCGGAATCATTGCAAGCGCAGCGCGCATTTCTACCGGCTGGGAAATAAATTGAGCGGGTAAACAACCCAGCAGAGACGCAGGCAGCTTGAATATCCGCAGACCGTCTTTGGTTTCGATGTCCTGCGCTACCGGTAACTCCAGACGAAGATCAAAGATAGATGTTCCGTAGAGCAAGGTTGTGGGCTTGTTGCCGCCTTTGGGCGATCTGACCAGCAACTGCTTTGGTACGCTCCAGTGACCGGTGTGAAGGCTAAGGGACTGCTCTGGACTGAGGCACCATTCGCTACCAAAGCGCTCATTGAGATAAGCCGTACAAAAATCCCAGAACGAGGCATACCATGCGGTGCTTTCACCCGGTTGTTCATCGGGCCGCGCCGGGATATACCAACCTTTCATCACTTCACGGATGAAGCCGTTCTTGAGCAGCCGTTCCCGATGGGTACGGGTTATGTCACTGGCCCGGATCGCCACGCGCCCCTGATCCTGTAGCGCCTTCAGAAACGCAAGAGATGCAGCCAGTTTGTCGGGGGGTGCCGCCATGTTGTTACTAGCTTTAGATTTAGGTTAATGCGTTTTCCCATTTCTAGGTTATTGTGTCAACCGTATTTTAGGTTATACGGTCGTATGCAAGTCGTCCGGCGGCGTCGCTACCCGCACTTCGAATCACCGCAGTTCAGGCAGGTCATGCAGCCGTCCATTTTGATGACGGCTTTGGTGCTGCACTTGGTACACAGTTGCGCGCTTTCCGGAAAGTCGCCGGGCGCGACTTTTTCGGCGGTTTTCACGTAGGCGTTGTATTGGCTGCGTTTGTCGTCGATGAGTTTTTTCTGGTGTTCGTCCAGCTCGCCGCCCTTGAGCAGGCCGATCAGGCGCAAGTGGCTTTCGATGGCGTCGCCGATTTCCGCGACCAGCGACGGCATGTATTTGCCGCCTTTCTTGAAGTAGCCGCCGCGCGGGTCGAACACCGAACGGAGTTCATCCACCAAAAATGTCACGTCACCACCCTTGCGGAACACCGCCGAGATAATGCGTGTGAGTGCGACGATCCACTGAAAGTGGTCCATGTTTTTCGAGTTGATGAAAATCTCGAACGGGCGGCGCAGCTCGTGTTCGGTGCCAGGATTCAGGATGATGTCGTTGATGGTCAGGTACAGCGAGTGCTCGGTGAGCGGGGTTTTGACTTTATAAGTGGTGCCCAGCAGCATCTCGGGCCGTTCGAGCTTTTCGTGCATCTGCACGACGTTGCTGCCCGGTTCGGTTTTTATTTCGACGGGTGTGGCGGCTTTGGCTTTTTCCGCGTCGGTCTTGGGTTGGGCGACGTCGTAGCTGACGATTTTCTGGTCGATCTTGATAGTCATGATTTGGCTCCTGAATGGTGCGTGCAGACTTGCCGGGTTTCAGTATGGGGTGTGTTGAAGCGTGCGGGTTTCGATGAGCACCCCCATCCCAGCCTTCCCCCTTGTAGGGGGAAGGGGTCCATTATTTTGCAATTTTTAAGTTTCATTGGGTGTGGAGTCTTTCGCTAGAACTTGCCGTAATAGCCTTCTTTCAAGGCGTCGTAGAGATTGTCGGCGCTGTGTTTCTCGCCGTCGTATTCAACTTCTTCGTTGCCTTTGGCCTCAACAACCGAGCCGTCAGACAGCGTGAAACGGTACGTGGTATTGGCCAAGTCCTGCTCCTTTACCAGCACGCCCTGGAACGCCTCCGGGTTGAAGCGGAAGGTGGTACACCCCTTCAAGCCCTGCTCGTAGGCGTACAAATAAATGCTCTTGAAGTCATCGTACGGATACTGCGTCGGTACGTTCGCAGTTTTGGAAATCGACGAATCGATCCATTTCTGCGCAGCGGCTTGCACGTCCACGTGTTCTTTCGGATTGATGTCGTCGGCCGAGATGAAATAGTCCGGCAAGGTCTCGCCGTCTTTTTCCGAACCCGGGATTGCAGCGGGATTGACCAGCGTGCGATACGCGAGCAGCTCGAACGAAAACACGTCGATTTTTTCTTTGCTCTTTTTGCCTTCGCGGATCACGTTGCGGTAGTAGTGATGCGCGAAGCTCGGCTCGATGCCGTTGCTGGCATTGTTGGCCAGCGACAACGAGATGGTGCCGGTCGGCGCAATCGAAGTGTGATGCGTGAAACGCGCGCCGACTTTGGCGAGCTCCGCCACCAACTCCGGTTCGACTTGCGCAATGCGCTGCATATAGCGGCTGTATTTCGCGTGCAGCACCTTGCCTTTGATGGTGTCGCCTTCGGTGTAACCGTCGCTGATCATCTCGGGACGCTTGGCCAACATCTCGGCGCTCACGGTGAAGTCCTGCTCCAACGTCGGCGCCGGGCCTTTTTCCAGTGCCAGGTCGAGCGCAACCTTCCAGCCTTCCACCGCCATTTCGCGCGTCACGCGCTCGGTGAATTCCAGCGAATCTTTCGCGCCATATTTCATGCACAGCATGGTTAATGTCGAGCCCAGGCCCAAGTAGCCCATGCCGTGGCGGCGCTTGCCGGTGATTTCATCGCGCTGTTGTTGCAGCGGCAGGCCGTTGATCTCCACCACGTTGTCCAGCATGCGTGTGAAAATCGCGACGGTTTTACGGTACTCGTCCCAGTCGAAGCGCGCGCGATCCGTGAACGGATGGTGCACGAACTTGGTGAGATTAACCGAGCACAGCAGGCAGGAGCCGTATTCCGGCAACGGTTGTTCGCCACAGGGGTTAGTCGCGCGAATATTTTCGCAGAACCAGTTGTTGTTCATCTCGTTGACTTTGTCGATCAGGATGAAGCCCGGCTCGGCGTAGTCGTAAGTTGAAGACATGATCACGTCCCACACCCGGCGCGCCTTGATGGTGCGGTACACGCGGCACGCGACCAGACCTTGCTTGTTGACGATGTAGCCTTTTTTGCTGGCCCATTCGCGCCAGATCACTTTGTCGGGATTGTGCAGGTCGAGCTGGTCGGCCTCGGCTTCTTTTTGTGACACCGGGAAGGCGAGTTTCCACTGCTCGTCATTCTTTACCGCTTCCATGAAGTCGTGCGTGATCAGCAATGACAAATTGAATTGGCGCAGGCGCCCCGACTCGCGCTTGGCGCGCACGAAATCCAGCACGTCTGGATGGCCGACATCGAAGGTGGCCATCTGTGCGCCACGGCGCCCGCCCGCCGACGACACCGTGAAACACATCTTGTCGTAGATATCCATGAACGATAGCGGGCCGGAGGTGTACGCACCGGCGCCCGCGACGAACGCGCCACGCGGCCGCAAGGTGGAAAATTCATAGCCGATGCCGCAGCCCGCTTTCAAGGTCAGCCCGGCTTCGTGCACTTTTTGCAAAATGTCGTCCATCGAATCGCGCACCGTGCCCGACACCGTGCAATTGATGGTGGAGGTCGCGGGTTTGTATTCCAGCGCGCCCGCGTTGCTGGTGATGCGCCCAGCCGGAATCGCGCCACGACGCAGCGCCCACAAGAAATTTTCAAACCACTCGCTGCGTTTTTCCGGTGTGGTTTCCACGTCGGCCAGTGCGCGTGCGACGCGCTGATAGGTTTCGTCCATGGACTGATCGACCGCGCGGCCATCCTTGGTTTTTAGCCGATATTTTTTGTCCCAGATG
>JACQEQ010000206.1 GCA_016200445.1 Gammaproteobacteria bacterium
CGCGTGACCGTACACCACCTCGTAACTTGCGGGCAGCGATCCATTGCGGCGCTGCAACTCGTAAGATTCCTGCATTTTTTTCACGCGCCCTTTGCCGGTGAGGCCGTGTGCACGTCCGGCCGTGGCGTTATGGGCGCCAAGTGTTTTCAAATCACTCATAAGTTTGAACACGTCGGGGTAGGTGACGGTGAGACGCTCCACATCCATCACCGGATCAGCAAAGCCCGCGCGTACTAAGGCATCGCCGATGTCGTGCATGTCGATGAAAGCGTTCACATGCGTGTGCGCGTCGGCGGCGCGCCAACTGTTGCGTAATTCCTTGAGCGTGTCGGGGCCGAATGTTGAAAACAGCAATAAGCCGCCGGGCTTGAGCACGCGCTGGAATTCTGCGAACGCGGCATCCAGCGTGTTGCACCACTGCAACGTGAGGTTGGAAAAAATCATGTCGACGCTGTGCGTTGCCAGCGGCAAGCATTCCGCATCGCCACACACAAAGCTCTGTTTGCTGAACCAGCCTTTATGTCTACGGGCTTGCATCAACATCGCTGGCGCCAGGTCAAGAGTTATTACCTGCGCAGTTTTGTATCGCTTAACAAGCTGCGCCGTGAGTACGCCGGTGCCTGCACCGACATCCATCAGTACATCTGGATGAATGCGAATCAACTCCAAGCGTTCCAGCATGCGTTGTCCGACTTCGCGTTGCAGCACCGCGACCTGATCGTAATGTTTCGCCGCGCGCTGGAACGACGCACGTACACGCTGCTTGTCGATCATGAAGTCCGAATTACTCACGAATAAATTCCATCACATGCTGTGCACAGAGTGCTGGTTGTGACAAAAACGGTGCATGGCCTGCACCGGCGATCTCCATATGTGCGACAGACGGCAACAAGCCCACGGCCTCGCGCGCGACTTCAGGCGGGACCAAACGATCCTGCGAGCCCAGCAGCATCAACACCGGCTGTAACAACCCAGCAAACTGAGCGCGCAGATTGCTATCGCGCAGAATTTCCAAGCCACCGAGCAGTGCCGCACGCCGTGGTTCGCCGTGCGCAAATACGACTTCACGCAGTGTGCGCAATTCGTCGCGGGCGGCCGCACTGCCTTGAACTTCCAGCGCGAGGAAACGCAACACGGTGGCGCGGTAGTCACGCTGTAGCTCCGTGGAAAATTGCGCCAGAACTTCCGGATCCATCGCATGCGGCCAATCGGCACTGCGCAGGAATTGCGGCGAGCTGGCAAGTAACGCAAGCTTGGCGACACGCTCCGGCGCGTGATGCGCGGCATGTTGGGCAATTAGTCCGCCCAAAGACCAGCCAAGCCAATGCGCACGCGGCGGTGCGCAAGCCAGCACGGCCTGCGCCACATTAGCGAGTGTGTACGGCGCAGATAATGTCGAGCTACGCCCATGCCCTGGCAAATCGATCAACGTGACTTGATGGTGTTGCGCCAAACGTTGCGCGAATTCATGCCACACACCGCTGTGCATACCCCAACCGTGCAGCAACACCAGCCCGGGACCCGTGCCCGAAGTTTCGAAATGCAAATTCATAACACTTCTGCCAGCACGGACAGCAGTCGATCCACCTGCTGCCCGCTGTGCGCAGCGGTGAAAGTGATGCGCAAGCGTGCGCTGCCTTCGGGAACAGTAGGTGGACGAATGGCGCTGATCAGAATGCCGCGCTCATACAGTGCCGCGCTCAACTCCACCGCGCGTTGCGTGTCGCCGACCAGCAAGGGTTGAATTGGCGTGAACGAATCCATCAACGGTAAATCCAGTTGCTGGGCGCCGTGGCGAAAGCGTGCGATGAGTTCTTGCAGATGTTCGCGCCGCCAATGCTCGTGTTGCGCCAGGCGCAGACTGGTGCGCGTGGCATGTGCAATCGCCGGGGGCATTGCCGTGGTATAGATGTAACTGCGCGCACTTTGAATGAGGTATTCGATCATGACTTCATCGCCAGCGACAAATGCGCCGAAGGTGCCGAAGGCTTTGCCGAGCGTGCCGACCAGAATCGGCACCGTCGCAGCGTTCAAACTGAAATGCTCGATGCAACCCCGTCCACCTGCGCCCAGCACGCCCAGGCCGTGCGCGTCGTCGAGCATCAACCAGGCAGCATGTTTTTCGGCGCACGCAACTAATTGCGGTAACGGCGCGAGATCGCCGTCCATGCTGAACACCCCATCGCTGACGATGAGCTTGCGTTTTGCGCTGCTGTGCGCCAGTTGCGGCTCGATCGCACCGATGTGCCCATGCGTATAACGTTGCAGGCGCGCGCCGGACAACAGTCCGCCGTCTATCAATGACGCATGATTAAGACGATCTTGAAACACCGCATCACCGCGCCCGGCTAACGCGGCAATGGTGCCAGTATTCGCCATATAACCGGTGGAAAATAACAAGGCGCGTTGCCGGCCAGTGAATGCCGCAAGCTCTTCTTCCAGCGCGTGATGCGCGCTGCTGTGGCCACTGACCAGATGCGCCGCGCCGCTGCCCGCCCCGTAAAGACGTGCGCCCTCGTTGAGTGCTGCGATCACGGGCGGATAATTGGCCAAGCCGAGATAATCGTTGCTGCAAAACGCGAGCACGGATTTGCCGTCGATCTTTAACTCCGGTCCTTGCGGACCATCGTTGATGCGACGCGTGCGATAGAGATGTTGAGCGCGACGTGTGTCGAGTTCGCGCGCTAAGGATTCCCAGCGGGGATTCATGATTTAGTGAACTGCTAACAATAGTTGAGACCCGCTGCCAAAAACAGGGGGTGATCATGGTCAGTATCGGCGGGCTGCGAATTTGTAGGGGCGCAATTTATTGCGCCCCTTGCGGGCTCGATAAATCGAGCCCCTACATCGAGGGTGGTGGCCACCTTGTGGTTCATTTTGCCAAGAGTTGCAGCACGTGGGTTGTGCCGCTGACCTTTGCCTTACGCGCCTCGCGTCGCTGCTGAGTGTCGCCACGAATTTGCAACTGGAGCGAGTCGATCATGCGCAAATCGTCTTCGACTTGGCGGCCCTTAGTGGTGAGGTAGTCGCCGATCATGACGCCCGAAGCACCGGCCATGAAAATCATCGACTGCATGTCGCCTAAAAATGCGCGGCCACCGGCGATGCGAATTTCACATTTCGGCAGCATGAAACGAAACGCGGCGATGTTCTGCAAAATCTCCATCGGCGCCATCGGCGTAATGTTGGCGAACGGGGTGCCCGGTTGCGGATTCAAAAAATTCAACGGCACGGATTCGACTCCCAGCGTGCGCAGCGTCATGGCCAGCTCGATGCGCTGCGCTGCGCTCTCACCCATTCCTAAAATTCCACCCGCGCACACGCGCAGGCCTGCATCGCGCGCGTGTTGAATCGTGTCGATATTTTCCTGATAGGTGTGCGTAGTGCACACTTTGTCGAAGTAGCTCGCGGCGGTCTCCAGGTTGTGATGATAATTCTCAAGACCATAACCTTTGAGCTGCTGCGCGGTGTCGGCGTCGAGCACGCCCAGGCTGGCGCAACGGCCGATATCGCTGTGTTCTGCTAACGTCGAAAAATAGTCGCTGAGTTTCTTGTGCTCTTTGGCGGAACGTACGCCCCAGCCTTTGGAGACCACGCCGAAGTCGCTGGCGCCCCACTCGCGCGCGCGCTGCGCTTGCGCAACCAGGTCGTCGTCGGCAATGTAGTTGTACACGGGCGCAGCGGTTTTATGGTGGCCGCTCTGTGCACAGAAGGAACAATTTTCCGAACAGTTGCCCGAGCGCACGTTGGAAATCGCGCACACTTCGATTTCGTCGCCGCGATAGGTTTTGCGCAGGCGGTCGGCGCAGGCCATCAACCAGGGCAGATACGCGTGATCCAAATGCAACAACCATAATCCTTCCTCGGCGCTGGCCTCGCCTCCGGCCAGGATTCGATCCAGAATGGTGTTGATGCGGCTGTAAGTCGTGTCGTGAAGCATGGGTGATCCGTCCTGCGAAGTGGTAATGGTGCTGGCTGATGTTAGCGTATGAGCGTCAACTGTCAATCAAACTGGTGGTCGTCTATGTACAGATGGGTAAATGATGTACAAAACTGGCTGCTTTCGGGAACCTGTGTATTGTGCGGTTGCGACACCCCGGGAGAGTTAGACCTGTGCGCGTCTTGCCGCGCCGACTTGCCGCGCGTGCTCCAGCCTTGTCCGCGCTGCGGATTGCCGTTGGCGACCGAAGCTGAAATTGCATGCGGCGTCTGTGTCGCCGATC
>JACQEQ010000207.1 GCA_016200445.1 Gammaproteobacteria bacterium
AATGTCAGTAAGTTAAGGGCGCAACTTGCGTGACCGGAAATTCTTGTAGGGGCCGACCCGTGTGTCGGCCCTGCTTGGGGTCGGCACGTCGACCAAGGCGCACACACGGGTGCGTCCCTACAATCCCTTAACTTACTGGCATTGGGCCGCATCCCCTCTTTCGTGCAGCATATCTTCGCAGCTAAAGCTGACCGGCTAAAGCCGGTGGTTTAAACCTTACGATGGAAAATGAAGTTCGATCAGGGGCAGTTCAAACTCTCCCGGCAGATGTTGTTGTGGCCGAAGCGCGCAATCTCATCAATAAACGAGGCTTGAATTACACCCGGAAGCCCGGCTTGAGTTTTTGGACGCAGTCACCCATTACGAGTCATGTCATTCTGGGTTGGGCGAGCGTTCCATCCAAAGCATAGATTCAGCCCTGCTAAGCCTCTTGGATACCCCAGAGGCCTGGGCCGAAATCGAGCAAGACATCCGCCGCAAGCTGACGCGAGTATTTCCCGACTCGCTGCTTTATACCATCGAACCCGAACTCATCCTTGTTGTGGCTGTCAAGCATTGCCACCAAGCACCCGGGTATTGGCGCACACGTCTGCCTGCGGGTGACTGACCCTGTAAGTGCATTGAGTATCACGCCCGCTCAAGCGGAAACGCCATCACTTCGCCAATTCTGCGCGCACCGGTCGCCAGCATCACTAGCCTGTCAAAACCCAGCGCCACTCCGGCACACGGCGGCAAACCCGATTCCAGTGCGGCGAGCAGATGTTCGTCCTGCGGTACGTCGCGCAGCCTGCGTTGTTGGCGGCGGGCACGATCGCTTGCAAAGCGGCGGCGTTGCTCGGTGATATCGGTCAGTTCATGAAAGCCATTGGCCAGTTCCATGCCGTTGATAAACAACTCGAAGCGTTCGGCGACGTCCAGAGGACCTTTGCGCACGCGCGCCAGCGCGGCCTGGGTCGCTGGGTAATCGTAGACCAGCGACGGGCCGTGCTGGCCGAGTTGCGGTTGCACGACGTGCGACATTAACAAATCCAGCCAGGCATCGCGCTCCTCGCCAAGACCAGGCACGTCTGAAATTCCGCGTTCGCGCGCGCAGGTGCGCAAACGTGCGGTATCGGCGGCGTGCACGTCGTCGACACGCGCGAAACGTTTGAAGGCTTCGGCGTAGGTCAGGCGTTCGGTGGGCGCGAGTGTGATGTGTTCGCCCAACACGGTGGCAATGTATTCCTCCACTTCATCCATCAACGCGGTGGCGTCGTAGTGCGGGCGATACCACTCGAGCATGGTGAATTCAGGATTGTGTTGCGTGCCCGTTTCGCCCTGGCGGAAGGTTTTGCAAAGCTGATAAATCGCGCCGCTGTCGGACGCCAGCAAGCGCTTCATCGCAAACTCGGGCGAGGTATGTAGATACAGCACCCGTCCCTTGGGCGCGTCCGGGCCGCGATACACCGTTGCGAAACTTTCCAGATGTACATCCGTAGCCGCTGCTGCCGACAACACCGGCGTGTCGACTTCCAGCACGTCACGCGTCGAAAAAAAAGCGCGGGTGCTTTGCAGCATCCGCGCCCGGGTTCGCAGCGTTTCGAGTTTGGCAGCGGGCTGCCAGTCCACCATTATTCTTTTACCCGGCCGATGTAGTCGCCGGTGCGGGTGTCGACTTTAAGCAGCTCGCCGTTTTCGATGAACAATGGCACGCGCACCACGGCGCCGGTTTCGAGTTTCGCGGGTTTGCCGCCGCCCCCTGCGGTGTCGCCACGCAGGCCGGGGTCGGTCTCGACCACGCGCAAAATGACTGTATTGGGCGGTGTCACGCTCATCGGCACGCCGTTATACAAGGTGATAGTGCAGACATCCTGCTCTTTGAGCCATTTGGCGGCATCGCCGACGGCTTTCCCATCCGCGCCCATTTGTTCAAACGTTTCCTGATGCATGAAGTTCCACACTTCGCCGTCGGTGTACAGGTACTGCATTTCGGTATCGACCACGTCGGCGCCTTCCAGCGAGTCGTTGGCCTTGAAGGTTTTTTCCAACACGCGCCCGGTTTTCAGGTTACGCATTTTCACGCGGTTGAAGGCCTGACCTTTACCGGGCTTGACATATTCGTTCTCGATAATGGAGCAAGGATCGCCGTCGTGCATTACTTTCAATCCGGGCTTCCAATCGTTGGTGCCGTAAGTAGCCATTTGTGCCTCGTTCTGGGAAGATTTGCGCTGCTTCTAAGTAGCATTCAAAGGAATTCTGCGTGGCGGCCTTTGCCGTACTCATGTACTGTCTGCGGTCCGCCGCCTTGTCTTCCTTTGAATGCTACTTAGAACTACGATGCCGCTGATTTACAGCGGGTCAAAATTGGAGTCGAAGTTTACATGAAGCCTTTAACCGCGTCATCCTGGCGCCCTGCCCCGTGGCAAGCCGAGCTTGCGCGCGCCGTGAAAGACCCGGCTGAATTACTGCGTATGCTGGAATTAGACGATGATTTATTGCCGCAAGCGCGGCGTGCCGCCGAGCTGTTTCCGCTGCGTGTGCCGCGTGGTTTTATCACGCGCATGCGTAAGGGCGACGTGCTCGATCCGTTGCTGCTCCAGGTGTTACCGCTGGACCGTGAGCTCGAAGTCACACCGGATTTTTCCACCGATCCGGTCGGCGATCTGGCGGCGATGACCGTGCCTGGGGTGCTGCATAAATATCACGGCCGGGTGTTGCTGGTGCTCACCGGGGCATGCGCGGTGCACTGCCGGTATTGTTTCCGGCGGCATTTTCCCTATAGCGAAGCCAATCCGGCGACGGATCATTGGAGTGCGGCGCTGGATTATATTCGCGCCGACCCCTCGATCCGCGAAGTCATTTTATCCGGCGGCGATCCGCTCGCGCTCAGCGATGCGCGTCTTGCGGAACTGGTCGCACAGCTCGACACTATCCCGCAGTTGCAGCGCTTGCGGATTCATACGCGCGTACCCGTGGTGTTGCCCGAACGCGTCGACGCCGCCCTGCTGCAATGGCTCACGAGCACGCGGCTTGCGGTCGTGATGGTGTTGCACGTTAATCATGCTCGCGAGCTCGACGCCACAACTCACACCGCTTTCGCTGAACTCGAACGCGCTGGTGTTCGTCTCTATAACCAAGCGGTGTTGCTGCGCGGCATTAACGACACTGCGCAAGCACTGCAAGATTTGAGCGAAGCCTTGTTTGCGGCGCGCGTTACACCGTATTACCTGCACTTACTCGATCGCGTCAGCGGCGCCGCGCATTTTGAAATTAGCGAAGCGCGGGCACGCACGCTCATGGATGAAATTCATACCCGGCTGCCGGGTTACCTCGTGCCGCGCTTGGTGCGCGAAGCGGCTGCCGCTCCGTATAAAACACCCGTACCCATAACAACCGCCACGCTACGACACGTGTAGTTCATGTGCGGCTCTGCAAGATTTAAGCTTCATTCCCATCAGTCGATATACGACGGTGCGTGCTAAGAATATTTTGCGAGTGCGGAATTTACAGCGATTCCGTACCCTGCACAGCACCGCCGACATTCGTTGAATTCCGCGCGGCGCATGCGGAAGCGGCCTAGCTTACAGAGAGAATCAGGGTGTACGAAAGCGAGTTACCCATCGGCGTATTGCACATTCCGGAGCAACTCGAGACCGGGCTGAGCGGCTTCGATTCGCGGCCACGCCATATTGAGCAATGGATCAACGGGCTGCCGCGCGCCGACATCGGCGAGATGGCGCGTTTGGTTTACAAGGGTTTGCATGAACTCAATCGCGTGAAAGTGCCGGAGGCCGACCGTTTCAAAATCGCCGAAATGTTCCGCGAGCCGGTCGATCACCTGGCGATGACGCTAAAAAAACATTACATCGGACTCCCCTTTCCGCTGCCCCGTAAAAAGCAACGTGTCGCGCTTCTCGCCCGTGAACTGCAAGCCGAAATGGCCATCGCTTACAAAATTGTCATCGCCAGCAAACTGTCAAACGGCGTATCGCGTCTCGACAATAAGACGTTAAGCCAGTCGCTGCATCGTGCCATTTATTATCTGAGTCAGGTGTTGCTGCGCTGTTATCAAATTTATATTCCACCGCCCAACAACGTGTGGCGCGAAATTCACCGCCTGTATCTTTACGCGCAAGAAACACGTTTGCATGAAATCGTGGTGACTAACCAGATCGGCGAACACAGCTTTGACTCCACCATTGCCAGTGTTTACAAACAGGTGGTGTTGCTGTCTTTGGCCGGCCCGTACCGGCTGCGGCAAAGCGAAATCGAAACCATCAACACCATGCTGGTCGATTGGCAACATTTCGCCCACATCCACGAAATCACCGATCCGGAACAACAAACCGGCATGTGTTCGCTGAATCTCAACGGCGATGATCCACCCGGTTATTTAACGCTGTGCAGCGATCAGAACATTAATTACTGCCGTGTGCTCGATACCACGCCGCTGATCGAAGTGGTGGGACAGCACATTGTGGCCGGCATTCCAGTGCATGCTCCGGGCGCCTTGGGCAGGGCCAACAAATTAAGCGTCGAATTATTGCGCCGCCTGGTGCTCGTCTGGGGCGCTATGGCCAAGCGTAATTTTGCGCGCGCAACTAAAAATAGCAATATTCTGGTCACGCTCGGCATGAGCGCGATGCATAATTTCATTCACGACGCGCTGCAGCCCGACGTGCAAAAAAGCATGAACGCCATTGCCGGGCCCACGGACGAAAAACCCGCAGCGCTCAATCTTGACTTGGTTCCGCTGGACCAACCGCTGGGCGGCGGCACGGTGGGCAACCATGTTTATTCTAAAGCACGCTTCACGGGCAAACCGGTTTACAGCGTTACTCATCCAGAAAACTCAA
>JACQEQ010000021.1 GCA_016200445.1 Gammaproteobacteria bacterium
CATGGGGTTTGCTAGGAGTTCTGGTTGTTCTTACGGTAATGCGCTGGCGATCTTTGCCTAGAGAATTATTGATTCTGATTCTCTTCACGTTAGCCTGCACAGCTGGTTTGATCGCACTTACTACGATTGGAGCGACGTCCTATCGGGTTCTCCAATACTGGATGCCGTTGGGGAGATACCATTCCGTAATATTTCCGCTTACGGTATCGCTGGCTATTTGCATGTTGGTGCGGGAACAAACCGAAAGTATTCCTGAGATGTTCTGGCAGGTCGTAGTAATGGTCATACTTATAGGTATTTCGATTGTTGCTACACCGTTGCTTTTTGCTACACCGTTGGGGATCGTAAGCAGTCCAGAGATAGGCCTTCCGCTATGGTTTATTGACGAAGGGAGGTTGGAGTGGCGTGGCAAGCTAGATCCCTCTCTTGTGCAGAGAACGACGTTAGCAATCATCGCCGGGTTAGCTGGTTTAGTTTTGTTGCTGGCATCCAAAAAGAAAAAGTTGTTGTTCGGGTGTGTCGTTTTAGTGCTGGTTGGCAGCTTAGTTGCGACGTTAGCTCAGCAGCGCTATGTTCGAATTATGGGGAATACACAAGCGGCATTGAATGACGCTGTTCGATTTCTTTATCGAGAAAGTGCGGTGGGCGGTGGTGTGTCTTTTGACCGTAAGTTGGGCGGCAACGTTGAATTTATTTCAAAATTAAACGAGATATGGCGATGTTAACGATGTCATTAAGAGTCAGGGCAGTTTGGTGGCGCCAAGTTTTATTGTTTCATCTGAAAAGCTTGCGTTTCCTATTATTTTTAATGCGAACGGTATCTTTGTCTACCGCGCGGAATCGCCACCAAATTAGCGCACGAGTTGAAGGCAGTTTGAAGTGACGTTATTGACGTGTAGCCAGACTAAACCGGCACAAGTTTTATGGGGAGAAGAAACATGCGCGCAGCGCGAACGCTAGACGTAGTGAATGTAGAAGAGAAAGCGAATAGTTCCGCTGCCTGCTTGGTCTGTGGTGGCCGCAAACTTTACTATGATTTTTCTCTCGGCAAATATCGGGTCGAAGAATGTGCGGACTGTGGATTGATGCGCTTGAATCCTCAGCCTACGGACGCGGAGTTGGCAGCAATTTATGGCCCAAATTACTTCGCATTTAGCGACGATCCGGACGGTCAGTTGCATGCCAGTGAGTTGAAATCACAGACGGCCGATCACTACCTCGATTTACTGGAGTCCTATACAAAAGCACCTTTGACCGGACATTTGTTGGAAGTCGGGTGCGGCCACGGTGATTTTCTGTCGCGGGCGGTGGCGCGGGGGCTTTCTGTCACCGGCGTCGAGTATTCGCCCCATGCCGTGCAGATTGCCGCAACTAAATTGGGCACACACGGACAAGTGCTTTGCGGCGAAGTCGGGCAGTTGCTGGCCGTAGGTGCACGTTTTGATTTCATCATGTTTTCAGACGTACTCGAACACGTACGTGATCCCCGGGCATTTCTGCGAAGTGTGCGGGCGCTACTCCGGGAAAACGGTATTGCCATTGCCATTGTTCCGAGTTTGGATTCGGTATCAGCGCGCCTGATGAAGAGCAAGTGGGTTGAATTCAAGCCCGAACACCTTTGGTATTTTTCGACGAAAACACTGACCCAATTACTTCATAGTGAAAACTTTGGGATGTTAAAAGCCGAACCGGCACGCAAAGTACTGAGTTTTGACTACATAGCACAGCATTTTGACCGTTATCCAGTGCCTCCATTTTCGACCGTAGTTGATCTCCTGCGACGGTTACTTCCCAATGTCCTACGCCGCCGCCCAATCCGCGTAACAGCAAGTGGCATCGTCATGTTTTCCAGACGGCAGGAGATTAGAGTCGTCAAGACACTGTCCGTGGTAATGCCCGCGTATAATGAAGTCAATTCAATCCGGGGTGCCATCGAGCGCGTGCTCGCCAAGAACATCGAGGGTGTCGCTATCGAATTAATCATCGTCGAAAGTGGCTCTATCGATGGTACGCGCGAGATCGTTCGTGAATACGAAGGCCAGGAGCGGGTGAACGTGATCTGGCAGGATCAGCCGCGCGGCAAAGGAAATGCCGTTCGAGCGGGCCTGGAAAATATCAATGGCGACTATGTCCTGATCCAGGACGCAGACGACGAATATGACATCGAGGACTACGACGCGCTTCTTGAACCACTAATAACCGGGGAAGCCGCATTTGTTCTTGGGGCGCGACACGGTGGGGGCGCTTGGAAAATGCGGCAGTTCGATGACCAACGTCTTACCGGGCACCTATTGAACTTCGGGCACTGGTTCTTTACAACGTTAGTTAACGTCGTATATGGCTTGAGACTGCGAGATCCGTTCACGATGTATAAAGTGTTTCGCGCTGATTGCCTTCGGGGACTACGATTTGAATGCAATCGTTTCGATTTCGATTACGAACTGGTCATTAAACTGGTGCGAAGCGGGTACCGCCCAATCGAGATCCCGGTTAACTATCGCTCCAGATCGTTCAAGCAAGGAAAAAAAGTCGACGCATTTCGTGATCCGTGGACTTGGCTTCGCGCCATTGTGAAATTTCGGCTACAAAAACTATGAAGCCCCCTTCGCTCGCTCTAACGTTGCGCTTCGGACTGTGCTATCTCAGTGAGCATCGAATCCAATTGGTGAAGTTCATAAGTGTTGGTCTCGTGACGTTTGGGATTAATTTTTCATTTTTCCATTTGTTTTACGGGTTGCTGCATCTGGATTACAAAATTGCTGTTTCATTTGCTTATTTGATCACGGTGGCTTCGCATTTCTTGCTGCATCGAGTTTTTACGTTTGAAGCAGCAGGACAGCATTTAGGCCACAACACCGGGAAATATGTCGTCATGTTGGTGTTGAACTATACGATTACGGTGATGGTTGCCTGGTTTGTGGTCGAGGTTCTGCGCGTCTCACCTTATGTTGGCGTTATTGCATCAACTGCCGCAACGGCGTCAACGAGTTTTTTTCTCATGAAATATTTTGTCTTTGTCTCAAAGGGGGCAGTGTGCCAGTCATCGTAACGGGATGTGCGGGCTTCATTGGCAGCAGTCTTGTCGATAGACTTCTCGCTCAAGGCCATCGGGTGACGGGGGTTGACAATTTCTCCACCGGCCAGCGGCGTTTTCTTGAAGGCGCGCTAAAAAATCCAGCATTCAAATTGGTTGAAGGGGATTTGCTGGACCTTCCGGTTTTAACCGAAGCGTTCGCCGGAGGCGATACGGTTTTCCACTTTGCTGCCAATGCGGATGTCCGCTTTGGTACAGAGCATCCGCGCAGAGACCTTGAGCAGAACACGATTGCCACCTACAACGTACTGGAGGCGATGCGGGCTAACGGCATCAAGCGGATTGCCTTTTCTTCCACCGGGTCTGTCTATGGTGAGGCGGCGCTGATTCCCACGCCGGAGGATGCGCCGTTCCCAGTTCAAACCTCACTATATGGCGCCTCGAAGCTGGCATGTGAGGGGCTGATTGCAGCGTATTGCGAAGGCTTCGGCTTACAGTCCTGGATTTTCCGTTTTGTTTCCATCCTCGGCGAACGCTATACCCACGGGCATGTATTCGATTTCTACAAACAGTTGAAAGCTGACCCCACTTGGTTGCGGGTGCTGGGCAACGGTAAGCAGCGCAAGTCGTATCTCTATGTTCAAGATTGCCTCGATGCAATTCAGATTGCCGTTGAGAAGGCGACTGACAAGGTCAATATTTTCAATTTAGGAGTGGATGGCTATTGTCAGGTTAACGATTCGATTGGCTGGATTAGCCAAGCATTGGGAGTTCAACCCAAGTTGGAATATACCGGAGGGGAACGCGGCTGGATTGGCGATAACCCATTCATTTTTCTGGATACTAAGAAGATGCGCTCTTTGGGCTGGGCGCCGAAGTACACCATTAGTGAGGGTGTGACTAAGACGGTGGAGTTCTTGCGAAACAATGAATGGGTGGTGGAGACAAGGAAATGATTTCGGAAGTTCAAGCTTGCCCAATTTGCTCAAATGGTGCCGTGTTTATCGGCACGAAATTGGGTCGGTTGGATTCTTGTTTGTACACTTATTTCCACTGTAACTCATGCCACTATTCTTTTATTAGTAACCCAAGAACAGATTACGAAGCGATCTACTCGGAGGAATACTATAAGGGATTGGGTGCCGACCCCATGGTTGACTATATATATGAGTTGAAGAACCCTAACCTAACAATACGAAATTACGAATGGCTTGGCGTCTGCGCTATTTTTAATGAGCTTGTACCACATGCGGGCCGCTGGCTAGATTTTGGATGCGGGGCGGGAGGACTTGTCGCCTTTGCAAGGCAACGCGGCATTGATGTTGTCGGATTTGAAGAAGGATGGGGAGCGCAAGCCGGTCGTCTGAAAGGTATCCCTATCCTGACAGCCGATGAATTGAAAACTGAAGAGGGTAAATTTGATTTTGTATCTGCAATTGAAGTCATGGAACATACGGTTGATCCGTTGGCTGTCCTAAAGCTGATTAGATCGGTTTTGAAACCAGGTGGCGTTTTTTTTCTTACCACAGGAAATGCGAAGCCATGGCGTGGGCGACTTCTCGACTGGGATTATACGGCGTGCCCTGAGGTTCATATCAGC
>JACQEQ010000232.1 GCA_016200445.1 Gammaproteobacteria bacterium
TATCGGTGACCAAAAAACTTGCAGCGGTTGCGGTTCGTTATTCGCGACTAGAAATGGCCCTTGGTTCGGCCAAAACGTATACGTTTGCATTCCAGGAGTTGCAGAACCTTGGCCTTCGAAAGCGCGTAGAAAAATTGACCCGTTCGTATCTTGCGTGAGGTACTGCACGGAACTGCCGCCGAGTTCCTGAAAAACAAAACGCAACATACTCTTAGTGCCCAGATTAAATGGCAGTGGCAGTAGGGTTTGTTGCCAGGTCATGGTGATACCGCCAGAAGTACTCTGGCCATTGTATGATTCGTAGAGCATCGAAATCATGTTGCCGTTTTTATACAGAGGCAAAGCGGAGGATGTGATCTTATGCAACTCCTTGGATTTACTGTTGCCGACCAAACACGATGTCAGCAGCAAAACGCTGCAAACTCCCACTAAAACCACACTGACGATATCTCGTAGCCTACGCATCGCGATCACCTGCTCTCTAACGATAATGTACCGAGTATAGCGAGATTTGCCTGTGCGTGTGACGCACGTACAATCAGGTCCGGTATCACTGGGAATCTGTGTGAATGAATGATAATGAGTTGTTCGACCCGGACTGTCGCCGTTGCAAACGCCTAGCGGGATTTTTGGATCAAGTACACCGCGATTATCCCGACTACCACGCGCGGCCGGTGGCGCCGTTCGGTGTGGATGCGGCGCGCTTGTTAATTGTCGGTCTGGCGCAGGGCATGCACGGTGCGAATGCGACCGGCCGGCCGTTCACAGGCGTGGTCTGAGTAGCTCGCCGGTATCGGTGGCGCGCGATGATGGACTGCAATTACGGGGTTGCCGCATCACCAACGCGGTGAAATGTTTACCGCCGCAGAATAAACCGCTGCCGCAGGAAGTCGCGACCTGCAACCGATTTCTTGCCCGCGAACTTTCGAGCTTGCCGCGCGCTGCGGTGATCCTAGCTTTGGGTGGTGTTGCGCACGGTGCGGTATTACGTGCCTTCAGCTTGAAGCTCAAAGAATTTCCATTCGGACACGCTACGCACTATGCCTTACCTGATGGGCGCCAGTTCTTGTCTTCTTATCACTGCAGCCGTTACAACACCCAAACGCGACGTTTGACGCGCGACATGTTTCGCGACGTGGTGCGGCGCGCGGTGGAGTTGATGCCGTGAGCGACGCTTCGCGGGCGCCATTCGATGCCGCAGAATTAGTCAAAACCCTGCCCAACAAGCCGGGCGTGTACCGCATGCTCGATGCGGCAGGCACCGTGTTGTACGTGGGCAAGGCGCGTAATTTAAAAAAGCGCGTCGGCAGTTATTTTCAACGTCCGGCGGAGCATCCCAAAACCCAAGCGATGCTGGCGCACGTGAACAGCGTCGAGATCACGGTCACGCACAACGAGACCGAAGCGCTGCTGCTGGAAAATAATTTAATAAAAAGCCTGCGTCCGCGTTACAACATCACGTTGCGCGACGACAAAAGTTATCCCTACATTGTGGTGGTCATGGAGCATGAATTCCCGCGCTTGGCATTTTATCGCGGCACGCGCCGCGAACGCGGACGCTACTTCGGTCCGTATCCCAGCGCCTCGTCGGCGCGCGAAACCTTGCATTTGATGCAAAAGATTTTTCCGGTGCGCCAGTGCGAAGACGCGTTTTACCGCAATCGCTCGCGTCCGTGTCTGCAATATCAAATCAAACGTTGTACCGCGCCGTGCGTCGGGTTGGTGAGCAAGGAAACGTATTTGGAAGACGTGCGCCACGCGACGTTGTTTCTGGAAGGTAAAAACACACAGGTGGTCGATGCGCTGGTGGCGCGCATGGAACAGGCGGCGGCGCAATTGCAGTACGAGCAGGCGGCGCGTTATCGCGATCAAATCGCCAGCCTCAAACGTATTTTGGACAAGCAATACATGAGCGGCGAGGGCGGTGATCTCGACATTATCGCCGGCGTCGTGAAACAAGGTATCGGCTGCGTGCAGGTGTTTTATGTGCGCGGCGGGCGCAATCTGGGCAACAAAACCTTTTTCCCGAAAAGCGCGGCTGCCGCCGAAGCGCATGAAATCCTCGCGGCGTTCATTCCGCAGTACTACCTGGGCGACGCCGCGCATGGGCAGGCGAGCCGTGAAGTGCCCGCGCAGATTTTACTGAATCATGAAGTTGAAGACGTGGAATTGCTGACCGAGGCATTGACGCAGCAGGCGCAACGGAAGATACAGATTGTGCGGCCGGAGCGCGGCGGCAAAGTGCGCTGGGTGGAGTTGGCGCAAGCCAATGCGCAACATGCCATCGATACCTTTCTGGTGGGTAAGGCGACAACACTGGCGCGCTTCGATGCGCTGCAAGAGGTGTTGCAGCTTGACAGCGTACCGCAACGTTTGGAGTGTTTTGATATCAGCCACACCATGGGCGAAGCCACCGTTGCATCGTGCGTGGTCTTCGATACGCAAGGTCCGGCCAAGGCGGACTACCGGCGCTTTAACATCAAGGACATCACCCCCGGCGATGACTATGCGGCCATGCGCCAGGCTCTGTTACGGCGTTACACGCGCTTGCAGCAGGAAGAAGGCAAGTTGCCGGACATCTTGTTCATCGACGGTGGCAAAGGCCAATTAACGCAGGCGGAGCAGGTGCTGGCTGAATTGCAGGTGGAAGGCGTGATCTTGATCGGCATTGCCAAGGGTGTGGACCGCAAGCCGGGCATGGAGACTCTATTCTTGTCCGGTCAGGAGCGGCCGCTTATACTGCCCCCCGATTCTCCGGCCTTGCTCTTGGTCCAACAAATTCGCGACGAAGCGCACCGCTTTGCGATTAGCGGCCATCGCCAGCGCCGCGCCAAAGCGCGTACCACGTCGGTGCTGGAAGGGATCAAAGGGCTGGGCGCTAAACGACGGCATTTATTGTTGAAGCAGTTCGGCGGTTTGCAGGAACTCACCCGCGCCGGGGTTGAAGATTTGACTCGCGTGCATGGTATCAGCGTCGAGCTCGCCCAACGCATTTACGATGTTTTACATTCCAACTGAACGAACGCGCCCGACCATGATACTGAATGTTCCCAACGGCCTGACGCTGTTCCGCATCGTGTTGATTCCGGTGTTCGTCGTGGTGTATGTGTTGCCGGTACCGTGGGTCAATGAGGCGGCTACCTTGGTCTTTGCACTCGCTGCGCTGACCGATTGGCTCGACGGTTACTTCGCGCGCCGTTTAAATCAGATGTCCGCATTCGGCGCGTTTTTGGATCCGGTGGCCGACAAACTCATGGTCGCCGTGGCCTTGATCATGATCGTGAATGAAAATCCCAGTGGCTTACCGGGTGTGTGGATCGCGGTCCCAGCCGCCGTCATCGTTGGCCGCGAAATCGCCGTGTCGGCGCTGCGTGAATGGATGTCGGAGCTGGGTGCGCGCGCCAAAGTCGCCGTGTCGATGATCGGTAAGGTGAAGACCGGCACGCAGATTTTTTCGATTTTATTCTTGCTCTACCAGCACCCGGTATTGGATTTTCCGGTGGTGAATATCGGTGTTGGCTTGCTGTATTTGTCCGCGTTACTCACCTTGTGGTCGATGTTTATCTATTTACGCGCCGCCTGGCCGTTGCTGAACAACTCGCGGCCCTTGTAAAGCAGGTTTCTGCGGCGGCGAGTCCTTGTCAGCCGCGCAACGCAGAAGTACCATGCGTTCTTCAATTTTCCGACGGAGAAGTGGCATGTTCCACGGCAGCATGGTGGCGTTAGTGACGCCGATGCACGACGACGGATCGCTTGACGACGAGAGCTTGCATCGGCTAGTTGAGTTTCATGTCGAAAACAAAACCGATGCTATCGTCGCAGTAGGAACGACTGGCGAGTCTGCAACGCTGGATATGGAGGAGCATTGCAGCTTGTTGCGTCGCATTGTGGAACTGGTGCACGGGCGCATTCCAGTGATCGCGGGCACTGGTGCGAACTCCACGACCGAGGCCATCGAACTGACGCAATGCGCGCTAGATGCAGGCGCCGATGCCGCGTTGTTGGTGACGCCGTACTACAACAAGCCCACGCAAGAAGGTTTGTATCTACACCACAAAAAAGTGGCCGAATCGGTGGCGATTCCGCAGATCCTCTACAACGTCCCGGGCCGTACCGCGTGCGACATGCTGCCCGACACGGTGGAGCGTTTGTCGCATATCTCGAATATCGTCGGAATCAAGGAAGCAACCGGTAATTTGCAGCGCGGCAAAGAAATTCTCGACCGCTGCGGTGATCGCCTCGATCTGTATAGCGGTGACGATGCGACTGCGATGGAGCTGATTTTAATGGGCGCTAAGGGTGACATTTCGGTGACGGCGAATGTTGCACCGCGTTTGATGCATGACCTGTGTGCCGCTGCGCTTGCTGGCGAGCGCGCCAAGGCCGATGCCATCAACCAAAAGCTGCTTGCGTTACACAAAGATTTATTCGTCGAAGCCAACCCGATTCCCGTCAAGTGGGCGCTCTGCACAATGGGCCTAATTCCGCGCGGCATACGCTTGCCGCTGACGGTGTTGTCCGAGAAATATCATGACACAGTATTAAAGGCGATACGCCAGGCGGGTTTGAGTGTTTAAGTCTGAAATAAAAGTATTGTCAAGCTTAGGCTTGCTGGTATTAGCGGCCGTTGCTGCGGGCTGTAGTAATCCAACCAAACGTATCTATGAAGAGAGTAGTTACGGCAAACCTTTGGAAGTGCCGCCTGACTTGACCTTGCCAAATTTTGATGAAGGTTTGGAAATCGCTACGGGTAGTGCACGTGCCACTGCACCTCAGCAGCCGACGGTCGATTTAGCCCCGCTGGCGGTGTTGCCAAATCAAGACAATATCGTGCTCGCACGCGATGGAGCGCAACGCTGGTTGGTCTTAAATGGCGAAACCGCACAAGTATGGGCGTGGGTGCGCAGCTTCTGGTTAAAACGCGGTTTTGCGCTGAGCGTGGAAGACCCGGTGATCGGGGTGATGGAGACGGAATGGACGCA
>JACQEQ010000247.1 GCA_016200445.1 Gammaproteobacteria bacterium
GCCAGATTGACGCTGGTGGTGGTTTTGCCGACCCCGCCTTTTTGATTTGCGATTGCAATGATTTTGCCCATTTCGCCACCTTGCTACGTCGTTGGGTGGGTGCCACCCACCTTGGTCAAACAAACCACATGCCGTTGCGCGTCGAGCCCCGGCACCTGCACTAACTCGACTCGATCCACCCTGAACTGCGGCGGCATCGCATCCAGCTCATTCTGCGGATAATTCCCTTTCATCGCGACGAACACCCCGTCCGGCGCGCCTAAATGCTGCGTCATATCGAGCATTTCCGCAAGCGATGCAAAGGCACGCGAAATTACCGTGTCGAAGCTCTGCGCAGGGTGAAAACCTTCGGCGCGCGTGCGCTCCACACTAACATTGGTCAAGCCCAGCTCGTTAATCGCCTGGGTAATAAATCGTGTCTTCTTAGCATTACTGTCTAGCAATACAAATTTAAACTCAGGACAGGCCAACGCCAACGGAATCCCCGGAATTCCCGCACCGGCGCCCACATCAACGATGCGCGGCCCGCGTAAATACGGAATAACCGCCAACGAATCGAGCACATGGTGCGTGACCATTCTTTCCGGTTCACGCACGGCGGTGAGATTGTAGGCGGCGTTCCATTTTTCCAGCAGGTGGAGGAATGCGAGTAGCGGATCGCGCAAGGAAACAGGCTGGCCAAGCTTGGCAAGACCTGCAACCAACAGTCGTTCAGCGGCGGGCCAGGTCATGGGTTCCTCGACGCCGTGTGCAACTTCGCAATATGAGTGAAGGAGGTGTACGTTTTCACTATGCCCCCGGCGAAAAACATTCGGAGGGGGAGAGAATCGTCACGCTAGTCGTTGCGCGTGTAAGCGCCACGTACCAATCCTTACGGCTCATATTGTCCGCATAAATAATCACAACGTGCTCGAACTCAAGCCCTTTTACGAGCAGCGTACTGCCGATGCTGCGCTTACCGATTGAGCGACCGGTGTGGCGGATACGATTCTGCACATCCCAGAGGGCATCCGTGAGCGTGTCATATTGCCGTGTGGACTTGGCTTGTAATGCTGAGCGCATCGCAAAGAACATTTCTCTGCGAAACAGACGCGTGGCTTCTCTCGCATGAAATCCTTGCATCAACTCAAGCACAGATTTATCCATAGTGCCTTCGGCAACAGCGATCCCAATTTTTACCAGATCGCCGAATTTTGCCGTGCCGAGTTTTTTGCCATCTTGACGGGACTTCATAGCATTCATAAAGGCAGGTTTTTCAACCTGCGTCATGCAAGCGGAGATAAAATCAAGAACGAGTTCGAGGCGTGCGTGCCCAGTAGCCGCTTCAATCTTCTTCGCAAATGAATAAAGCTGCTTGCAGCCCAATGGCTCAATGTTGGAAAAACCCGCTGCTGCAAGTTGTTGTGCAAGGGCGGACCGTGCACTAATTTTGACTGGGTCACCGATCACAACCAGTCGTGCATCTTTCGCCTTGCCCATTACACTTTTGCACACGCCTACAATCTTGCCTTGCCGAAATCGCGGATCTTCAGGAAGTTGTTTCCAACTTACACATCCCGGGCGTTTCGTTAGGTCAATAGCTCCACCCTGTTCGAGAGTACAACGGACTTCGGCAAGCCAGTCTGCCAAGTCATCATTCCCTGTTTTATTCTCTGTTTTCCTCCACCGCCAGGGCGTGATCATCTCTCCGGCCTTGCTGAAGACAGGAAACACGTCAGCGTCCCAATCAACGGGCTTCTGACCTTTGAAGTCGAAAATGGCTTGAAGCGGGTCGCCGAAAATACATACCGGAAGATGGACAGCTATCGCCTTGATGACTTGGTGCTGAAGTCCCGTGCAGTCTTGGTACTCATCGACAAAAACACCAGAATAGGATGAAACCAACACGCCTTTAACCGCCCCGCATTTGATGAGCTTGGCAGTCGCTTTATAGACGGCATTCCACTCTTCGTCTTTCGGAGCATCACACGAAAGACCAGACCGCATTGGAAAAGAAGCCGCGTACCGAAGACACCAGCCGGCAATCGTATCAATACGAAATTTATCGCTTGGCACCTTGTGCATCTTGAGTCGTGAGCGAAGAACGTCTACCCCAGCGTGGGTGTGCGTCAGGATAAGCCTACGGCCTTTAGTGATCTGCACCGCTCTTGCAATCTGCTCGGTCTTTCCGCAGCCAGCGGCGGCGACTACGCTCCCACGCGCCACAGAAGCAGCAAGTGCCGCAATCCCAGCATCCGGATCGTTACGCATCGATCCACCGTCTCAGACGGGAGATTGTCTTAGCTAATGGCTTACCCGAAATTTGATCGAGGCACGGCGCAATGATCTCGGCAAGCCGCTCCCCTCTGGTGATTTCTTTGAACCAGGGCCTGTTTTTATTCTTAGCCGCCATTCCGAGAACACGACGAAAATCATCAGTATCAAGGCTGTTAGGAAGCGCAAGATCGGATATCACGGGGAGCGATTTTTTGTTGCACACGTTGTTGATGTTGGCTCTGGCACTTTCAGATCCCTCGCATTCCTCGGCGAACTTTACGAGTGCAATGACTGTATTCCACGGCACATCCAAAAATATGCGCTCTTCTGTGGAGCAAGTGTCCGGCCACTCAAAGAATGTGCCGCCTTTCCCTCTCACGCTGTTAGTCAGGACGGCGGGCGAGGGCTCGTCCGTATCGAGAAGCAGGGCAACATCATAGCCAAGATCAAGCAGATGCTCGGCGATGACCGGCGCAGTTGTGTTACCGCCACCATTGATGGCAATTACACCCCGCAGGGCGAACGAATCCTCTCCCTTCAGGTTCCACCAAGCATCGAGGCCACGCAGCAGTCCACATTCAGTTCGTCCTTCACCGACGAGAACCCGTTGTGCAAGAAACGCGTCGGGTGAACCACGCAGATGGCGCTGAGCGGTATCGCGATCCTTTGCTGTCGCTGCAACGGATCGGACCTCCGTGATGCCAGCTTTTGAACGGACAGTGAATATGTCTCGTGCAACAAGCTCCCGGATAACGACCGGGGAATGTGTAGTCATAAATATTTGTGGTGGCAGAGCTTTGTCTCCATCATTAGCTGGATGCTTTAAGTACTTCAGCAACCGCGCAATGCGGTGCGGTTCAAGCCCATGTTCAATCTCGTCGATGCGCGCAATATGTGAACCACCCGTGTCGTGCTGTAGCGCTGATACGATCAGTCTGGATGAACCGGTTCCCAATCGCCTTAGCGGCAGTTTCCCATCATGGAGGGACACACCTCCGGCAGTGATGTTGACACCTTGAACATCTAGTTCAGCTACGTATTTGTCACGAATAGGAACCGAGAATTTCTTCCCAAGTTGCTCTGCCCGAGAGGCAGCTTCCTTAAAGACGATCTGATTCCCCTGACGAAATGCATCGCGGGCTGCCCTCCCTGCCTCGGCCAGTTGAAGACTTATGTTGTCGGTAGACTCACTAACCCGAGTGAGAACCGACTGACGCCCCCAGCCCAGATGACGTTCGGCATAAGGGCCAAGGCGTGTTGTCGCGAGTTGCTTTGAATCTTTATAGCGAATTGTTGGTGGATCACTTTCTTCCTCACTGATACGGTCATTGAAGATGGACCATCGCGCTTCAAGTGATTTGTCGATCATTACTCGAAGAGAAAGCGCGTCCTCCAACTTTTCAGCTGGCTCATCCTCAATCGTATTTCCCTGTGCGTTCCACCCACGGAGATACATCCCATAGCGATCCTCTAATCTAAACTCTGACGACAAGCCCGCTAGGGTGACGATTATCTTAATCGGCTGGTTAAAATCGAGATCAAAGAAATCGGAGTCGTCTGCGAGCATGTAAGGCCTGGGGTTTAGCGCAAGCTCGATGGCGTCAAGTATCGTCGTTTTGGTGGAATCTCCGGGACCAATGAGACAGTTCACAGCCGATGCTGGAGCCCATTCAAGCTTCTTTATCCCTCTGAAATTCTGAATTTCCACAAAAACAATTCGCATTCGATTTATCCCAGGTTAAGCGCCGTAACATACTGCGTGCCCGTCAGGAGTCAAATTCCACACTCAGCGCGTCTACTTTGGAAAGTATTGTCCATGGTCAGCTATTGTTCGGTTTTTTGGTTGGACGGGTTTTCTTGCGTGGCGATTTGGCAGGCAATTTCTTCACCACCTCTTCGAAATCTCGCTCCACGCGGGATGTTTGCGCGAGCTGACCCATGCGGTACTTTTCAAATTCCAGCTCCGCTTTTTGCAGCGCTTCTTCATGAGAGATTTTCCCCGCGTGCTGGAGAATTTCCCGTTCGCTGAGACGCAAATATTCGTCCAGCTTCGCAATCCAGTTTTGCATGGTCATGGATTTGCGGTTCAGAGCCTGAAGCTCCGCGA
>JACQEQ010000224.1 GCA_016200445.1 Gammaproteobacteria bacterium
GGGTGCAGGGCGAGGCGCAAGGAGGAGGAATAGCGAGCTATTCCGACGAGTTGCAACGAAGCTATGCGCCCAACGGGGCGTGCTCCGCGCGTCGTAGCGGGCCTCACCCTCTGGGTGACGTTCAATCGAACCGTAAACCTCAACTGCACCATGCACTTGCTCCCACCTTGTAGCGGTCAACTGCCGTTTCTAAGTTCAATGTCACGTCAGGCGACACGGTCTGTATTCCGCCCGGCGCGACGCATAACATCCGCAATACCGGCAATGATGAATTGCGCATCCTGTGCGCGTGTTCACCGGCATACGCGCATGCGGATACTGAGTTGCTTGAAGTTATTTAAATCGCTTCACCCGCTCCGCCGTCGCTGGGTGGCTCGATAGAAAGGCGGGTGCGGACATTTTATCGGCGGTTTGTTTTTCCAAACGCTCCATCAAATCTGCAAAGCGTTGCGTCGGAATACCTGCGGTTTCTAGGTCGTTGAACGCGTAGTCGTCCGCTTCGGTTTCAAATTCACGCGAGTATTTCATTTGCAGCAGAATGGTCGGCAACGCGGCAGCGAAACTACTGACCGAGCCGATATCGCCAGTGGCGGTAATCAACACCAACGCCGTGATCGAGTCTTGCAGTACATGACGCAGGCTATGGCGTTGTGCCACGTGGCCGACTTCGTGCGCCGCGACTGCAATCAATTCTTCGTCGTGCTGTGCGGCTGCCACCAGGCCATCAGTGAACACGATGGTGCCCGATGGCAACGCAAACGCGTTGGCACCGATGGATTTTCCGTTGCGAAATTCAAAATGTATCGCTCCGGCACGCTCGGCGCGTAGTGCCACGCGAGTGAACTGCTCGCGTAATTGCTGTTGGCGTTCGAACGACAGCGTGCTCGGCTGAAATACCAGCTTGTCCAGTGCTTCAAGCAGGTTTTCGCCAAGCATGTGTTCCGTTTCGACCGGCATCGCAAATGCCGCAACCCGCGCTGCCGCCGGCACCCCGTATTGGACGATGGCCCAGAGCACAGCAATGCTCAGCAGCAGTGCGATGAGCGCGTAATGCAGTTTATTTTCGAAACGGTGAATCCGGCGTGTGCTGCTGGCTTCTAGCTGTAATGCATCAATCGCGGCCACATCGAATATTTCGCAACGCGAGCCGTCAGTGAAGTCGAGCACGCGTACCGCATTACCGACGCGCGGTTGCAGGTTGAATGCCGCACGCGGATAGACGATATCGACATCGATACCATGCACCCGCAGAGTGTCGTCGCCAAACGCCAACTCCACCTCGCTGCGCCGCGAAGATTTTCCGTCATAACGATACGCACGCAAGCTCACACCCCGATGTCGACATTAAACACATCGCTCATTTCGTCGCCGGTCGCCTGTTCTGCATCGGTTTCGCGCGCAATGAAGCTGTCTAAATCGCCGCGCACCAGCACGGTGATATTAGTGATGCGATACCGGGTCATGCGCACGCGCGCCCATGGAATCAGCAAGCCAAACGATACGGCGATGGCTGCGAGGTTGGTGAAATACAAAATCATCATCGGCGCGATTTTCAAGCGGCTGTGGATGCGAATCCCGCGCATTTCGGTTTTACTGAGCACGAGATTGGTTAACGCCGTATCGAGATAGGCAATGATCGCAAGCACCCCGGCTACGATGCCCACTACCAACAACATCGGCGGATGCCAAGCGAGGGTATTACCTGCACCGTGGTCGTTCACTTCCGGCGGCGGCGCCGAAACCGAGCCGACCGTGCTGATTTGCGTGACTACAAATCCGAGCACCAGCAAGACCACCATCCACACCGACGCAAGTGTGTAGATTGAATAAAAATCGCTTTTGTGTGCCTTGAAGGAAAAATTACGAATACCGAACCCGGTATTTTCAACCAAGAATTTTTTCTCGCGAAACTTGAAGTACGGATACATGATTCCTAACGTCACTCCGACCCAGATACCCACGCCGATGAACACACGGATGGCATCACGATAGGTTCCGCTGAAATTAAAACGCACATTGCGATACGCGGTGTTGCGCAGCAGAACAGTTGCGCACGCGGATAAAAATGTGTCAATACCGTGTAGCACACCATAACTGCCATCGCGATCAGCCAGCCTTTTAAAATCGCGATCGGGTTAGCCAGATAGTCGAACGGAGTCCGGTCAAACAAGGTGTTATTGTAGAAGTAACGTTTAGTGCGCACTTTGGCCCAGGCCGTATAAATTCCCAGCGTGAGCAGCGTCAGAAAAACATTGACGATCCAAATGCCGAAGTATTCGCGCGCATTGCCGGTAAATTCGAGCGGGATTGTACGATGTCCGGCCGGCTTCGCCGGTACCGGCGTTGCAGGTGCCGCATCGCTGATTGGTGCGCGCAGCGTATCTGGAGGGGTGTCGTCGTACATAGGCAAAGCCTACTATAGAAGCCGCGCAACAACTATGTGTCGCTTCGCGCAAATACCCACCTTACTAAAACGGCCCCGAGAGGGGCCGTCGTCACTGCTACCGCCTACTACACTGAAGGTTACTTCATACTGACCGCAACAAAGCGTGTGGTTAATGTCAACGTGATGTCATCATATTTTCCGGTAGCCACTAGACCTTCGACTTTTGCATTCGCACTTAGACGGGTTTGCAGCCCCGCCGTGAAATTTGCAAAGCTCGTATACATCTGTGTGACAGCGTTTTGCTTGATGAAGTACATGCCATCATCGTCGTTGCTGGGTTGAATGACCGGCGCACCGCTTAGCTCGGTCTTGACACCAGCGCGCTGCACTTCATGCAGCGGTGAACCTGCAAGATTCAAGGTCAGGCTGGTTGCAGACGGCGAACTGAACGCAGTGGCAGTGGCCGGCGTCCAGTCGACGAACATCGTAGTAGGAACATCTTCCGCATCGACCAAGGTTTGTGCGACAAAATCGTTCGGCGCACTACCAAACGGCGTGACGAAGCCGCGCACTGCCAGCGGCGCACCGACGCTCAAGCCCGACAGGTCCATACTCCCCGCGTTTATTTCGTAATAAGCAGGGTCAGCGTCGTTGCTGGAGTCAATGCCGGTACCCAAGAACTTAAATAACGAGACCTGACGCCCGTCGATAGTTTGCAGATTCATAACCAAGCTATGCGTCACGTTATTGGTTGAAACTACAGTGCCGCGTAACGTGGTCAACAATAAACGCACGCTGCCATTGGCCGCATCGAGTTTCAGACTACCCGGGTTTTCATCCGTCAACGTACCGTGCACGGTCACACGCTGGCCGACCGAGATCGCGCCGATGTTGAATATATCTTTGGATAGCTGGCGATGCACTTTGGTCGTGTCTGCCACGGTCACCGTGACGGTATCGTTGAAAATCATGCCGCCGCCTTTGCGCACCAAGGTCGCGCCCTTCACTGTCAGTATGTTGCCGGCGCGCTCGATGACGTTGCCGGTCACGACATCCAAGATACCGCCCGGTACACTGGAACCGGCATACACTTCGCGGGCTACAAAACGGCGCGGATTAAATTTGAGATCGCCTATGGCCACCACTGCTGTGAATGTTGCCATCGTGTTTAGCGTTTTCAAGCCGCTGGAACCGTCATAGGTCACGCCATCGATATCGAACACCGTGTTGGCGTCGGTGATGACATTCAGCGCACCGAAGTGTTCATGCTTGTCTTTATCTTTCAGTTCATGCGCAAATGGGCGCAAGATCAAATCGAAGCTGCTATTCGCAATGTCTACGGATTTCAAGCCGCCGCGCAGACGATGCAGCTTGGGTTTGTGCGATTCGATCTCAGCCAACAGATACGGTTCGACCGTTACGCTACTCTGATCGGCACTGACGGTGTTGGATGCTTTCAGATCGAAATCCAACGTCAGACTGGCAGGACGGCCCGGCGCAATCACCAGCTTGTGCTTGTCGCCCTCGAACTTGACATTTACTTCCAAGGTCGAAATATCTTTGCCTTGTGCGTCAACGATTTTACCGACCTTTACCGCTTCACCGTTGTCGCCCTCGACCTGAATATTCGCCTGGCTGTAATCCAAGATCATAGTAGCGCTGGTATAGGCACCATTGGGCACAGTCGCAGCTGTTAAAAATTCGGTTAAATCGGTGTACTGAGCAAAGTCGACCTTGGTCGTTACCGGCAGGGTCTCGACAATTGCACCATTCGCTTTGGTCAGCGTGAGCGATTTCACATCGACGGTGTAGCTGATGAAGTCGCCCTTGGCGTCGGTCAAGCCGATCGCCAGGTTGCTATCGCTGCCGGAAGAGCTACCAAGATTGCTCGCGGTCTTGCTGTTCTGTTGACAGGCGGGCAACACCGCGACCGAGGCGGCTAACGTTAATGCCGATATGCCAGCCGCGAGGCGTGCGCAGGAGCGTTTTAACTCCGGATAAAGTGTGGACCAGTTCATGTTGTATTCTCCTAAGTGGTGTGTTCGGAATTGCACCGGTACCGGCGCGTGCACTCCGCGACTACGAAATTTTACGTGCTACACAACAGGAAACGCGCAAGCTGTGTTTCGGTTGACAGGGCTAGGCTACTCGCCCCATATCCAGGTCACCCCGGCACTGCCGAAACCTGCGGCGTCCACACCGTCTGCACGGCCGTGTCCGGCGTGCGCGAATATCGACCAGGCAGGCGACACGTCCCAACTCAAATTAATTGCGGTGCTGTGCGCCACGGCGTGACCGATGGCGGACTCACTGCGTGTGGCCTCCAATCCGATGCTGCCCCAGGACGGCGCGTAGTCGACATTGACGCCGCTGCGTGAACTGTCGAATGACTGGTCGACATGCGACTCGACATAAGACGTCATCTTTTGCGAAAAAATTGGATGATTACTCAGGGTTTGCAGATCGGTGTCGTAGCGATAAACAAAATGCCGCAAACCAAATGACCACGGTTGCAGTCCGTTATACGCGATAGCAATGCCCAGCCCCGGACTCTGAATAGTCGTTTCGGCACTGCGTGCTTTATTGCGCAGCGTGACGAGGGTTTTCGTAAGCGTGATCGAACGCAATTCAGGATAGGCCGACACTCGCCAGCGGTTTATACGCCAGAGTAGATTGGCTTTGGCAGCGCTCGATTGAATCCGCTCGTCAGGTTGCGGGATGTCGTTATTGGTACCAGCAACCGCCTTGGAAGGAACCGCATCTTCACGCCGCATGATTTCGTAATTTAGGCCAAATGAAATAGCCGCAAGCGGATCGCTGTTCACACCTGCCCAATAGGTATCACCCGTATAATTCGCACTTCCGGTATCCGCACGCACACCGGCAAAGCCGGCATGGAAACGTGTGCCGCCTGCCAAGCCAAAATCCCCATGAATTGTCAAGCTGCGCGACCCAGTGGCATCGCCGCCGCCCTCTAGCGTTGCGCTCGACGGTAAAGTTTCTGCGGGGATGTCGAAGAAGTCCTGTGCACGCACCGGCGTTGCCGCAAGCAACACAACCCAGAGTATCCGCAATAAATATAAACTCATGCTCGGGTCACTTAGGTATCAGTCGTTGCATGGCATCCAGATGGCGGCGCGCACCGGCATGTTGCGGATCGAATTTTAACGCCTGATTGAACTGCTGTTGCGCGGCGGCAAACTCGCCGGCAAACAGCAACACGCGGCCAAATTGTACATAGGGATTGGGGTCGTTCGGCGCTGCACTGATCCAGCGTTGCGTCGTAGCATGCAAACTGCGCCACGCTTGCGCTTTCTCGATTACGGGCAATGTGTTGACATCGTGCCGCACCAACACCACCGACAAGGGGTCCAGAAATACCATGTCCCAGTGTGTATCGTTCAACAACGCCAGCACCAAGGTCGGGATGGTATTCAATACCGGCGCGGACCAATAAAACACCACGCTACGCACGTCGTAATGCGCAAACGGTTCCTGATAACGGCCACAGCGCCCATTCCAGATAGCCGCCATACTCATAGGGGTTAAATAAAGGCGCGGGCGGATGCTGCGAAGTTATGAATTGGGCAGCCGCTTGCGGCACGTAGGCGGTTTCGAGCGGGCCAGAATGCAATGCGCTGCGCTGCCAACCTAACATGCCGATAGCGGCGGAACCGCACACGACCACAAGCAATAATCCACTGCGGGCACGCGTCAACAGGGGTTGCAGCAGCGCGTTTGCATGCGGCAACGCCGTGGCCAAGGCCATCAGCACCGACAAAATCATGAAACGAAAACCCGTGAATCCCACAGCGGAAAACCCGATGAAATTAACCAGCTGCACGGGATGCACCTGGTGGCGCCGCAAGTACAACGCAGCGGCTAACACCGCGATGAGTCCGGCCGGGACATAAAACAATAACGGCTGTTGATAGAGCGCAGCGTAACTCCACAGCGGCAAAAACTCGTCGACGCCGCGATACACCGAGGTGCCCAGCTCGTGCAAGTCCGTAAGGTAAGCGTGATAGGTCATCGGATTCAGCAGCGACGCAAGAATCGCCAAACCACTCACCGATCCATAACGGCGAAAAATTCGCGGATCCATCGCACGGCATTTACACCAGATGCGCCACAGCTCGGCACCTAATGCCACGAGGATGATCACCGCGCCCAAAATATAACCGCGATGCAAATTGGCCCACAGCAACATCACTACCGGCAACATCAGCAATGACAGCGGCCAGCGCTCTCCGGCACGTAATGCGGCACGCGACCCGCTCATGCACGCATATACCAGCACGACGCCAAGAAATGAAAACACCTGCGGACGCAATTCATCGTAGCGGTAAAACAATAACGGTAACGGCAACAGCACCAGTAGCCCGAGCACAGCGTCGACATCGGCTTTACGCAAAACGCGCCATAAAACGTAGTACGTTACAGTGAACAACCCCGCTTTAAACAACACCAGACCGTAGTCGCCGAAGACAGCGTGTACGAAATAAAAAATGACCTGCGCCAACCAGTAACCTTGCAACAGCAAAAGTTGCCGCTCGTCGAGCGCGGCGGACAGCGTGTACAAAAAAGGATCGGTAGCAGGCAACGCACCGTGTTCTACGATCCAACGCCCCGTGTTCAAGTGCCAGTAAATGTCACCCAAACCTAACGGGTAGGTATGGAAAAGAAACAAGGTGCCGAATACAACTGCCGCAGTAGCCGTAAGAAGATTATTTTTAATCCAGTGCATGCGTCAGTGCGGCCGCAACAAACCACGATAGAGTCCCGGCGTGGAATCTGCGATCGGAATCGCGCCCGCCACCCGGGTGAAAAATTCGCCCGGTCCAGCGCCACCGATGATCGCGTAGGCATAGCCGTGTGCTGCCATGTCATGCAACGTCGTCAATAACAGCGCCTCACCGATACCACGGCGTTGTTGCGCCGGGTCAACGCCAAATGGGCCGAAGAAATTTTTAAATGTCGCATCATGGCACGCAAAGCCGGCCAGTTGCGCGCCTGCGATGGCTATGAAGCAACTTACCGGTTGCCGCACCAGCGCAGCATCACATTCGCTCGCCCACGCCGCACCCCATTGCTGTTTAACCCAATCGACAACCAGGTGGCGCTCCGGCACCAAGGCACGGCGGATTTCGAGGTTCAGTGCGCGTTGTTGTGCGAGCACCGGCGCAAGCTCGGGCAATGCATAGAGTTTCACTAACATGTCAGTCATGGTAACCGCCTCGTCATATCGATCTGCTAGCGCCCATTTCCCCGCGCATTAACAGGTTTTACTCTATTGCCTAAGGCAATATTGCATAAATCACCGACGCTCTTATAATGGCCCAGCTTTTTGCTTAGCTATCGCTGCGATTCACTCTGAGGAAAATAATCATGAACCCGCTTGCCTCGATCTCTGGAACTATTATCGCCGGTTTTGTGCTGGCTATCGTACTTGGCTTGGTTGTGAAAATGTTGGCCGGTGTCTAACTAACACTCCCGCCGCACAGTATCGCCGAACTTACTCACGAGGACATTACAATGGATCTTTCACTGTTTGCGTTCGAACGCTGGATACATTTCATGGCGGGCATCACCTGGATCGGCCTGCTGTACTACTTCAACTTCGTGCAAGTTCCAGCAGTTGCTGAAGGCACCGCCGACAAAGAAAAAGGCGGGCCAGGACCGGCCGCGATTAGTAAATACGTGGCACCTCGCGCCTTGTTATGGTTCCGTTGGGCATCGCTGGTCACCTGGTTTTCGGGTGCATTCTATTTGATGGGTGCGCATAAATTCGCGAGCGCTTTTATGCTGCAAGGCCCAGATGCCTATATCGGCATGGGCGCCTGGCTGGGCACGATCATGCTGTTTAATGTGTGGGGCTTGATCTGGCCTAATCAGAAGAAAATTCTCGGCATCGTCACGGCAACCGACGAAGAAAAGGCCAAGGCGCGCAAAATTGCATTTCTTGCGTCGCGCACTAACACCATGTTGTCAATTCCAATGTTGATGTTCATGGGCAGCGCATCGCACGGCTTGCCGTTCTAGTTCTATTTGTGACAACCCGGCCATTCAGGGCCGGGTTGTATTCCCCGCCTAAGAATTGCACATCCCGCTTTTACCCGATATATTTACTGCTCCTAAAGAAAACCAACATGGCGGTCTCGCCGTGAGACCGCCATTTTATTTTTTGGGTTTTAAAAATGCCTGACACATTAATGTCGACCTACCCCCGTTTACCCGTGACCTTTGTGCGCGGTGAAGGTGCCTGGTTGTGGGATACTGCCGGCAAGAAATATCTGGACGCCTTCAGTGGCGTGGCGGTGTGCGGTTTGGGCCATGCGCATCCGGCGGTTGCCGAAGCGTTGTGCAACCAAGCACAGCAACTGATTCATACTTCGAATTGGTATGGCATCGCGCGCCAGCAGGAACTCGCCGACAAGCTCACCGAAATTTCTGGAATGGACAATGTATTCTTCGGCAACTCGGGTGCCGAAGCGGTCGAATGCGCCATCAAGATCGCACGCATGTATGGCCATAAAAAAGACATCGCGGTTCCGACCATCATTGTGATGGAAGGCAGCTTCCACGGTCGCACGCTGGCCACGCTGACCGCCACCGGCAGTCGTAAAGTGCAAGCCGGGTTTGAACCCTTAGTCGCCGGTTTTGTGCGCGTGCCCTACGGCGATCTGGCTGCGATCGAAATCGTGGCAAAAAATAATCACGACGTGGTCGCCGTGTTGGTAGAACCGGTGCAAGGCGAAGGCGGTATTAACATTCCGCCCGAAGATTACCTGCCTGGCTTACGTTCGATTTGTGACCGGCACCAGTGGTTGCTGATGCTCGACGAAATTCAAACCGGCATGGGCCGGACCGGCCGCTGGTTCGCATTCCAACATCATGATCTGAAACCCGACGTGATGAGTGTTGCCAAAGGCTTAGCCAACGGCGTGCCGATTGGCGCCTGCCTGGCGCGTGGCGCGGCCGCAAGCATGTTGCAGGTCGGTAATCACGGCTCCACGTTTGGCGGCAATCCCCTGGCGTGTGCTGCTGCACTGGCCACCATCAAGACGCTGCACGAACAGAAATTGGCAACACGCGCTGCCTCGTTAGGCGCGCGCATGCTGCACGGCTTCAGCAAAAAATTAGCCGGCCAGCCGAACGTGAAAGAAATTCGCGGCAAAGGTCTCATGCTCGGCATCGAACTGACTCACGACTGCCGCAAACTCACAGCGCTCGCACTCGAACGTGGGCTGCTGATTAATGTCACGCATGAAAAAGTAATTCGCCTGCTGCCACCGCTCGTCATCAGCGACGCGGAAGCAGACCAAATCGTCGACGGTGTAAGCCTACTCGTCAGCGAATTTGGCGCGGCTTAAGTACTTAGCCTATTTCCCATGAACGTGCGTCATTTTCTCACCCTGCTCGACTTTACACCCGCTGAACTACAGCGCCTGATGCAGCGCGCAATCGAACTCAAAGCAATGCAGAAGCGCGGCGTAATCTACGAACCGCTCAAAAACAAAGTGCTGGGCATGGTGTTCGAAAAATCGTCGACGCGCACGCGCGTGTCGTTCGAGGCGGCGATGGCACAGTTCGGTGGACATGCGATTTTCTTATCGCCGCGCGATACCCAACTCGGTCGCGGCGAACCCATCGAAGACACCGCGCGGGTGTTGTCGCGCATGGTCGACGTAATTATGATTCGCACGTTCGAACATGAAAAAATCGAAACCTTCGCCGCGCATTCGCAGGTGCCGGTGATTAACGCACTCACCGATTTGCATCATCCCTGTCAGCTGCTCGCTGATATGCAGACGTTTATCGAACAGCGCGGAGAATTACGCGGCAAAACTGTTGCATGGATCGGCGACGGCAACAACATGTGCAACTCTTACATCGATGCCGCGCGCCAATTCGACTTTCAACTGCGCATCGCCTGCCCGTCGGGCTACGATCCTAACCCTGCTGTGTTACATGCGGCGGGCGGCCGCTGCACCCTGGAACGTGATCCACTGCGCGCCGCGAAGGGCGCGGATCTTGTCGTCACGGATGTGTGGGCGAGCATGGGCCAGGAACAAGAACACGCGCAACGCGCGCGCTCTTTTGCAAGCTACCAAGTGAACGCTGAAATTATGGCCTGCGCACGTGCCGATGCGCTGTTCATGCACTGCCTACCCGCACACCGGGGTGAAGAAGTCAGCGCCGATGTCATTGATGGGCCGCATAGCATCGTGTGGGACGAAGCAGAAAATCGGCTGCATGCGCAAAAAGCATTACTGGAATTTCTGCTGTCACCCGCAAGTGCGTAAATTCACGCCAGGCACGCCAAACAAAAATGCCCCGTTTCCGAGGCATTTTTTTCGAACACGAGCGAAGTAAATTACAGACCTGACAAATAATCAGTCAGGTTATCGATGTCTTCCGCGCTCAAGCCCTTGGCAATGTCGCCCATCATGCCGGCGGGATCATTGGTGCGGCGGCCTTCTTTTAGATCCATCAATTGCTTCACCAGATAATCTTTATTCTGTCCGGCAATGACTGGGAACAGAGGGTTTTCCGCCGACTTGCCCTTGCCATTTTCACCGTGGCAATTCTTGCAGCCATACACACCCTTATCCAGATTGCCTTCCATGAATAAGGTCTTGCCCTTGTCTGCTTTTGCACTCTTTGCAGTCGTGCCTTTCATGGTGTTTTGACTCATGAAATAAGCTGCGATGTCTTCGAGATCCTGCGCCTCGGTCACGGTCGCCGCCATCGCACTCATGGTGTCGTCGTTGCGCTTACCGGCCTGGAAATCGCGAATTTGTTTTTTGATGTAGCCGGAAAACTGGCCCGCCAAATTTGGAAAATTAGGCGCCACACTCATGCCATTTTCACCATGACAACCATGACACAAGGCCGACTTCTCCTTACCCGCTGTTGCATTACCTTTCAAGGCCCAAGCACTACCGCTTGCCAACATCATGCTGGCGCACACCACGACGAAACTAATTGATCTCTTCATACCCAACCCCCTACCCCATGTTGGAACTGTGATTTTTGTCTGCGCTTCAATGCGTGAGACGTCTCGATAATTAAGGCCGCCACACTATAAAAGGCAGCGTTCATCCCGTCAATGGCGTGGCGTAGTCTGGCGTAAATGCAAAGTTAGGCTAGAATCGTTACGCATCGCGATGCGGATTAGAATTTAAACCTGATCGATTTGGCGTCGATACACCCCATACTCGTTGCTGTGATCCAGCCAAACAATGGAGCCCTCACCGTGAAACGCGTCGTATTGTGCGCTTGTCTGTTTTGTCTCTATCCCGCATTTGCGCAGGCGGAAAAAACCGTTTACGTCATCGATCAAATCACCATTACGTTGCGCGCCGGTCAAGGCACCCAGCACCAAATTCTGCGCACGCTACCCAGCGGTACACCCATGGAAGTACTACGTGTCAATGAAGAAAGCGGCTATTCGCAAGTACGTACCAAAGACGGCATCGAAGGCTGGGTATTATCGCAATACCTCATCGACGAGCCCACCAGCAAATTAAAACTCACTGCTGCCGAACAAAAACTCACGCGCCTGGATGCAGAATCCAAAGACCTTAAAGCGAAATACGAGCAGCTACTAAAAGAAAAAGAACGTTGGGATAAAGACCTAAAAGCCCTGTCCGGCGAACGCGACAAACTGAGTGCAGAAATCGCAAAACCGCGCGAGGCCAGTCCTGAAGTTGCGCAACCCCCAACTGCCGACACCAGCACCGCCCTGCCCGCCGGCAAAGAAACCGAAATGCTGCGGCAAGAAAATCAGGTATTGAAAGACCGCGCGAAAAAAGACTGGTTCATCGCGGGCGCCGGGGTGATGCTGATCGGCATTGTGCTGGGCCTATTAGTTTCCAGATTACGCCTGCGGCGTTCCAGCTGGGGCGGCGATACCTTGTAAGCTCGCTTGCGACATCTACCCACACGTGAAACTATACGTGTGGTTTTTGTGCGGTGTTAGTAGTGTCCGATCTTGACTTATAACGCTTATCGTCATGGGCATTCCGAAATTAGAATTATTTGTAGACAAATAACTGCGCGCTTGAGGGCAACTCTAATAATCCTGAGCTCGCCCAAAATGCTAGTACAACCCCACGCTCACACAGAGGCCGTTGAATGAAAATCTACGTTGGAAATTTAGCCTTTGGTGTGACCGATACTGATTTGAACACCGCGTTCGCTGCATTTGGTAATGTGGAAAGCGCCGCGATTATCGCAGACAAGTTCTCGGGTGAGTCCAAAGGCTTTGGTTTTGTTGAAATGCCCAACAACTCCGAAGCAGACGCCGCCATGAAGGCACTGAACGGCAGCGGTTTGAAAGGCCGTAACATGAAAGTAAATCAAGCTCAGCCCAAAAGTGATCGTCCGGCACAACGTCGGCCACGCTATTAATAACGCCGCAACGAAACGCCGCGTCCTGCGGCGCTCATTCGCTTTGTTCTAGCTTTGTTCTACTAGCCTTTCAGTCAATGAGGTTCTGCGCTAAGGCCAGCCTTAAGCACGACTGCTTATGACTCTACGGCCCAATAGTCTAATCCGACATAATGCGATGTGAAGTACGCACGGTTTGAGTGTGATCCACACAGGTAGTCTTGACGGACACGAAACACCACTGCCACTTCATGATTGCTTCGGGGTTTAGCACATGCGATTTATCATCAGCGTGAATCGACAAGCTTGGCTGCAACCTTTCGCTTGCATCTGCATGATGCCCTTGCTCGGTGCGCTGGTAACGGCTCGCGCCAGCGTCGTTATTCCCGTGGATCAAATCATGAACCTGGCGAAGACGGCCAATGACGCCAGCGCCCAATACATGCTCGGGCAAATGTATGCGACGGGTCAGGGTGTGACAAAAAATATTAACGAAGCGATTCGCTGGCAAGCCAAAGCGGCTGAACAAGGCCATCCAGATGCCGCCTTTGAACTCGGGGTTATGTATGCCTCAGGCACCTTAGTGGCGCGTGATGAACAACAAGCTGCCATCTGGTACACCAAGGCGGCCGAACACGGCAATATCACTGCCCAAGTTTTAATGGGCGAATGGTATACCAACGGCCGCAGTGTAGCGGTCAGCCTGCAAGATGCATTGCATTGGTACGCCCGCGCAGCGGAACAAAATCATATCGAAGCACAGTACCGCACGGGCATGATGTATTTGAATGGCTCTGGCACGCCTAAAGACTATGTTGCCGCAACAAAATGGCTCAGCGCCGCAGCTGATAACAATTTCCCGGACGCGCAGTTTCAACTCGGGCGCATCTACGGCGAAGGCTTGGGGCGCACGATCAATGCGAAACTCGCAGCGAGCTGGTTTCAGAAAGCCGCTGATCAAGATCTCGCCGCTGCGCAAACACAATTGGGTATTCTATATTTCAAGGGCCTAGGTGTTGAACGTAATCCGCGTGAAGGCGCTAAATGGTTGCGCCGTGCGTCAGCCAACGGTAGTTACGACGCACGTCAACACCTGGAGCGCCTAGAGCGCGCCGCAGCGTCCGAAAGAGAGGAAGCGAAAACCGCAGAACTTCAACAACAGGAAGCGCGTTTACTAGCAAAACAAAAAATGGAGAAGGCCATAGTTCCAACACCACCCCGCAACACCGCACAGGAAACTACACCTTTGATGCGAGCACAAACCGCTGCCGGACAAGGCGCGCGTGATGACCAGTATCAATTGGCGCACATGTACGAGTTTGGCCAAGGTGTCGAGACCAACATTCCGCTTGCAATACGCTGGTATACCAAGGCTGCGGAACAACGCCAGGTTGAAGCGCAATACCGGCTCGGGATGCTGTATACCGAGGGAAAACATCTACCGCAAGATTATGCGCAGGCATCGAAGTGGCTGCGCTTGGCGGCCGAGCAAGAACACCGTAGTGCGCAAACACAGCTTGGTAGCGTGTATCGAAACGAAAACAATCCAGCGCGAAATTACCAAGAGGCGCAGCACTGGTATCTCAAAGCCGCCGGGAGCGGCGATGCCAACGCACAATTCGCTCTGGGTATGATGTTACTCGAGGGAGCGGGTATTGAATCTAATCCGGCCGAAGCAAAACAATGGCTGCATAAAGCCGCGCAGTCCAGCCACACCGACGCGCAATTTCAATTGGCCAACTTAGCATTGAAAGAACGCACTATCGAACGCGACCAACCTGCCGCCAAAGAAGCGATTGCATGGCTCCGATCCGCCGCTGAACACAATCAGGCGGAAGCACAATATCAACTCGGAGAGCTGTACCTGCATGGGACTTTATTGGGACTGGACAACACGCAAGGATTACACTGGATCCATCTAGCGGCCGACCGGGGCATGCGCGAGGCACAGTTTGCGCTGGCGGAATTTATGGAGCGCAGTAATAAAAATCCGAACGATGCTGCAACAATCTTGCAGTGGTACCAGCGGGCTGCGGAACAAAACCACACTGAAGCACAGTTTCGCCTGGGCGAGCATTACGCTCAAGGCAAGGGCGTGAAACCGGATCAAACCGAAGCCGCAAACTGGTACCAAAAAGCCGCTCTGGCCGGCCACGCCCTCGCCCAATACAAACTCGGAGTTATCTACGAAGACGGCGTGGGATTCGAGCGTAACCCGCGCGAAGCCAACAAGTGGCTCAACGCCGCTGCACGCCAGGGTAATGCCAAAGCGCGACTGCGCTTGAGTGGTTGCCGCACCTGTTGAATCTGCGTTACTTCTTTTCAATCGGCATATTTTTTTCGGCCGGTTGCCGCGACTTGTCGAACATCATCTGCATCTGATCCAACCGTTGCTCCATCATCTTCAGCCGCTGTTCCATCATCTGTGGCGGCATGCCGCCACCCATCGTCATTCCGCCGCTCATCATGCCTTGCATCATCTTCATGTGTTCCAGCATAGCTTGCATATGCTCCTGCATGAGCCTGTCTTTTTCAGCCGGGTCATTGCTGTGCAGAATTTTATCCATCTGCTGCTGCATCTGCTGCATGTGCTCCTGCATCATCGGCATATTGGGCATCGCTGCGCCTTTATCCTCAGTCTTGACAACCGGCGCCTTCGCAGGAGTAGCAGTTTTTTCCGGATGATGCGCATCGTCGGCCCATACCGAACCGAGCGCCATGACCAGCACCGCAATACCTGCCGAAATCCGAATAATCGCTCTCATGTCATACTCCTGTGTTTTAAGTAAAGAACAGCGCCCATTCGATGGCCGACCACCCTGCCATGATCGCCACTGCCGTCATCATCTTTGGCCGCACGGCCGAGAAACCCATTCACAACATATACTGATAACTCAGGCTGAGGAGCCATTCCGTCTTGAGCTGTGGACCATTCAAATTCTGGTGCACGGGCACACCCACGTCAAAATTCAGGAGGTGATTACCACCCAACCCGGCATTGATACCGACTAGGGCATCCACACGCGTACCGCCTTGTGCGTCCGGATCCGAATCGGGCGACATCATGGGATCGATTTCCGGATCCTGGCCTTTGATCCTTCCCCACTTCGCAAACGCCAAGCGACCCTGCATCTGCACTTGGCTATTAATCCGGTAACGGGTCCAGCCGGAAACATCGAGACGATTCCCCAGAGTATAGTCGTTATCGTTCTTGCCCGCGCGATAGGTGAAGGTGCCCTTCGCGCCCCATTCCCATGCTCCGCTCATCGCCCGGTAGGTGACACCCGGCACCATGTCGTAGGTGCCCGATCCCAGTTGCATCGAATACGGAAGACGGCTTTTGCCTGTCTCCGTCATGGCGCCCATACCCATCATGCCGCCCATCTCCATGACGGTGTCTGTTTCATCGATACTCCCGGTGGGCACGCTCAATCCCATGCTCAGCTCCAGGGCGGGGTTCAACCGATATGCCACTCCCAGCATCGAATCTCCCAATCCACGACTGCTCATACTGTCAAGCATGGGATCCATTCCTTCTACATACATCACCATATCCATCTCGTTACGCACATAATTCAGCATACCCATGACGGAAAGACGCTCCGAGATACCCAGCATCGCCATCAGCATGTGCATGTCCATGGTCATTTTGGTGGGTGCCATCAGGTAATCCTTTCCGGCGGCCGGTGCCGTCATGCTCATGTCGGAACCGGAAATGCCGCTTGCAGACACTTTATCGGTGCCGTCCAACAGTCCTTCCATGTTCATGCGCATCCAGCGATACTCGAACATCCACTTATTTTCTTGATGATGCATCGTTCCCAGGTCGTGACCTGCTTTAGGATCATGCACCGTGTCATCCGCCAGCGCCGCTCCGGCGATCATCGCCCACGCAAGGCTTACTACCGTTATGTTGCTTATATTCACGAACTTCTCCTCGGTAAGTTAAATAAAACCTTCATTCCCTTATTTAAACTACACACTGAAAAACACTAAAAAAATCCACGCCACCGCCGGAGTATTCAACACCTCCAATTTAAGCGAACCCATCGTGCCGCGCCGTACCCAACGGTATCCTGACGGAACGATTACAAATTTGTAATTGTCATGTCATGGCCCAAATACTGGGGATGAAGATATTGATCGCGGGAGACGAGCCCAACACCAGCACCTACCTGAAGCAAGGTCTTGCCGAGGCGGGCTTCATTGCGGATCTTGTCGCCGACGGCGTGGTGGCCGTTATTCAGCAACTTTAACAGGATGGAGAATCCACACCCTATGCAACGCCGGGTTGGTTGCGCATGGAAAACGATTTCACCAGCGCGTAAATCGCCGGGATGACGATCAGAGTCAGGAGCGTCGAGGAGAGCATGCCGCCCACCATCGGGGCGGCGATGCGGCTCATGACCTCCGAGCCGGTGCCGGTGGACCACATGATCGGCAGCAGGCCCGCCATGATCGCCACCACCGTCATCATCTTCGGCCGCACGCGCTCCACCGCGCCTTTCATGATCGCTGCATGCACATCGTCCAGCGTGACAGCTTCGCCCGCTTCAAGCCGTTGTTGCGCCACGGCTTTTAGCGCGTTATCGAGATAGATCAGCATGATCACGCCAGTCTCGGCCGCCACTCCGGCGAGTGCGATGAAGCCGACCGCGACCGCTACGCTCATGTTGTAGCCCAGCAGATACATCAGCCAGATGCCGCCGACCAGCGCGAACGGCACCGACAACATCACGATCAGAGTCTCGGTCAGGCGCCGGAAGTTGAGATACAGCAGCACGAAGATCAGCAGCAAGGTCACGGGCACGACAATTTTGAGCTTGGCCTTGGCGCGCTCCATGTACTCGAATTGTCCGCTCCAGGTCGCGTAGTAGCCGGGCGGAAATTGCACCTGTTCACGCACCGCGCGCTGCGCGTCCGCCACGTAGCCGCCGATGTCGCGGCCGCGGATATCCACGAAAATGTACGCGGACAACAACGCGTTCTCGGTGCGGATGCCGGGTGCGCCCTTGGACAGACCGACGCGCGCCACTTGTCCCAGCGGCACCATGGCGCCGCTCATGGTGGGCACCAGCACCTGCGAGGCGATGGCGCGCGGGTCGCCGCGCAGCTCGCGCGGATAGCGCACGATCACGCCGAAGCGTTCGCGCCCTTCCACCGTGGTGGTGACCATCTCGCCGCCCAGCGCGATGGCGACAATTTCGTTCAATTCGCCGGGCCACAAACCATAACGCGCCAGCGCCATGCGGTCCGGTTCGATGTCGAGGTAGTAACCGCCAGTGATGCGTTCGGCGAACGCGCTGGTGGTGCCGGGTACCGACTTCACCACCGTTTCGATGCGCTGTGCCAACTGTTCCATTTGTGCGAGATTGGAGCCGAACACCTTGATGCCGATCGGGGTGCGGATGACGGTGGACAGCATGTCGATACGTGCCTTGATCGGCATGGTCCAGGCGTTGCTGACGCCGGGAAATTGCAGCGCCGCATCCAGCTCGGCAATCAACTTGTCGATTGTCATGCCAAGGCGCCATTGCGTTTCAGGCGTCAGATTGATAATGGTCTCGAACATTTCCAGCGGCGCCGGATCGGTGGCGGTCGCGGCGCGTCCGGCCTTGCCGTACACGGAAGCCACTTCGGGAAAGCTCTTAATGATTTTGTTCTGGGTCTGCAACAACTCGGCGGCCTTGGTCACCGACAGGCCCGGCAATGTGGCGGGCATATACAGCAGCGTGCCTTCGTTCAGCGTTGGCATGAACTCGCTGCCCAGTTGCAGCGCTGGATAAACGGAAATGCCGAGCACCGCCACCGCCGTGGCGACGGTGAATTTTTTCCAGCGCATGACCCAGCCGATCAACGGACGGTAAACCCAGATCAGCGCGCGACTGACCGGATTTTTGTGTTCCGGCAGCACGCGCCCGCGAATCAGCAGCAACATCAGCACCGGCACCAGAGTCACCGACAGCAACGCCGCGCCCGCCATCGCGAAGGTTTTGG
>JACQEQ010000248.1 GCA_016200445.1 Gammaproteobacteria bacterium
GGTCGTGAATCTCCGCCATTAGCCGATCCACAAACTCGAGTTTCTTGAGCGCCGGCCAGCCTGCATAGCGGTGGCGCCAGTCAGAGTCGGGACGCAACCACACCGCAAACGTTTCGGCCCAATCCTCGTGCGGGTGACGCTGTGCATACCAGTTGGGCAAGTTAAGCACAAAGCGTTGGTCGTAAGGCCGCGGCCAGTAGGTGCCGGGATATTTTTTTGCCGGATTGCCGAATACGTTGCGCCAATCCTTGCGCCGCTCAAGACGATAAGCATTCAACAACGCGTGGCCGGTTTCATGACGCAACAGGTTCATACACCATTGCTTGTCGCCCCCCTCCACGTCCATAGTCAGGTCGCGTTCCAGTTTGATGAGCTTCGGATGCGCGAGGTAAAATGGAATAGCAACACCCGGAACCCCGTCTGGACAAAACCAGTCGTCCGACAACCAGAAATGGGGTTTGAATCGAAACCGGTGAGCAGCCAATTCGCCGTACAGCGCGCGTATACGCGGTGCCAGCGGACTGGACACGATGTCCAGATTCAGGTCGCAAATGCGCATCGCCAGTAATTGTTGTTTTCCCAGCTTCATTAAATTATTTCGCGGATGGATTTGGATGGTCTGCTGCGGCATGACAGCGCGGTTACATGCGGGAGATATCGGACGGCACTTGGTAAGCTTGACCAGATCGAGCCCCAGCACCAGCATGTCAAATACTGGCCCTACTTCGGCTGCGCCGTCCGCATCCACGCCAGGTAATCCACAACCGCCGCCGTATTCTCCGCCGGCGCCCAAGGCGCGAAATCGTGCTCGGGCGTGGGAAGGTACGCGCCCTGCTTCACTTCCAGCGCGACGGTGCCGGATTGCATACACACGTAAGCGTGCCAAGTGTCGGGCGGAATCTCCACCGCGCGGGTCGCGGTACGCGACATGGGCGTGCGCTGTAGCAACAGACCGGCATCATTGAAAATGAGTAAATCGATTTGTCCTTCCAACACTAGAAAAAATTCCCACTTATGCGCTTCTGCATGACGATGCGGGCGCATGTAGGTCGCAGGTTCAGTGGCGATGAACAACCGCTGTACGGGAGAATCCAGACTCTCGTGCACATTTTGATTCGCGCGCAAACGCGGCGCCTGTGCGGCTTTGCTGGCGAGTGAGTTCAAGTCGGCGGCGGTGATGATTTTGATCATGGGATTCGATTCGCGGTTAGGGAACGGTGCTTGCGTATCTTGAACAGGTCCGGCGCACGGCACAATCGTTTGTTGCTGTTTTGCGCGGGAATGCGCTGGCAACGGCAGCGGCCAGTTTTCGCCGCCATGCGTCATTTCGATGGTTCAATACTTGACTTTTGACACGGGCAGCTTGTAAAAAAAGAGCCAGGTTATCGGATATCTATACACTGCGTGGATGCGTGCGCTCGGCTGACTCGTTTTCGTCCACCAGAAATCCACGGGATAACAACCGTGTCACGTCTGAATTACAAGTTACTATTTCAAGAAAAATCCAACGTACACGCCATTCAAACGCTCATTCGTGCTTGCAATTGAGCGATAGCCAAATGTAATTCCGAATCTGTTTTCAAACGCATAGGCAACAGAGGCATCAATCTCGACAACGCTTGAGCTCTTAAATTTGGCCAAAGTTAACACCGATCCGGCAGTGACATTTGAATTTATCTGATTCAATAATCGTAGGTTAAAAGCAACGCCGGAAGTATCAGATTCTCTCTGCACGTCGTACAGACCCAAACCCAATGCTCCTTCCCATCCGCGAATACTTGATGAACGGTACAAGAAATCAAACCTATCAACCTTCAGCTTGTCCTTCGGGGATCGCTCATCATATTGGGTGTGATCAAAATCGAATACCCAATGGCTGTAGTCTTGTTGGGCAACAAGCCTAATACGCTGGCCCGTAATGTCAGGATCAACGTGTTGTAATGCTATTTCGATTTTTGGCGTGCTGTAAATTCGTCGTTCGGAAACCGGTGATCTTTCATGGAGCCCGGAATTGTCAATGACGGGCTCTTCTGTTTGCGGTGTTGGCAAGCTTTGTAGAGGAGTCAGCGCGCCTGGAGCATCTATCACCGGTTCAGAAGCTCCTTCGGAGTCCCCAATACCGCTCTGAGAGGATATCGGTCCTACACGCTGCTTATCACTATGAGAAGTCCCGGTAAGACTTTTTTCTACTCCACCAAAAATAGTATTTACCAATCCGGAAACCATTCCTTCAACCATGCAATCGAGGATACCGCTACAATCCTCGCTTTTATCTTCGTGAGAATTTTTGTGTTCACTTTTTGAATTGGATTCCCCACCCTTGATGTCCTGATCAAACTTGCTTAAATCGCCAGCCCATGCTGTGAATGGAACGAGCAATGCTACAAATAGAAAAAATTTTTTCAATGTTTAAGCTCGGCTCAGAGAAGCTTACTGAAGCGCGTGATCGATGCTTGTACCAACTACGCATTCAATCAGCTAGGAATTTCTACCGTATTTAGTTAGCCATGTCGAGCTTATACCGATTGAAAAAAGTGTCTTCGTGCACCTTCAAGGCATTCGCGGATTTGCGCATACACGCCCTTATACAAATTCAGCGGTAAACGTGAGAATACCCACGTAACTATGGGAACACTCCATGTCGCGCGCCGAACGACTGCTCGATTTACTTCAGTTGCTGCGCCATCACCGCTTTCCGGTCAGTGGCGCTGTGCTGGCAGCCGAGCTCGACATTAGTTTGCGCACGCTCTATCGCGATATTGCGTCGCTGCAAGCGCAGGGTGCGCAGATCGATGGCGAAGCGGGATTAGGCTACGTGTTGCGCCCGGGCTTTGTATTGCCGCCGCTGATGTTTTCGGAAGAAGAAATCGAAGCCTTGGTGCTCGGTGCGCGCTGGGTGGCGGAGCGTGCGGACAGCGCACTTGGCCTCGCAGCGCGCAATGCGCTGACCAAAATTTCTGCCGTGCTGCCCGGCCCGCTACGTGATGAACTCGATGCCTCGGCGCTGTTGGTTGGCCAAGGCGAGGCTGTCGTCACTGGAAATGTCGAGCTTAGTGTAATTCGCCAGGCGATTCGAAATGAACGCAAACTTATCGTCAGCTATCTCGATCTAAAAAATATGCCGACGCAACGTACGCTCTGGCCGTTTGCGCTGGGGTATTTTGAGCGTGTACGGGTGTTGGTGGCGTGGTGCGAATTGCGTCAGGGGTTTCGGCATTTCCGCACCGATCGGATCACGGCATTGACGACATCGCAGTCCCGCTATCCACGCCGTCGCCAAGCGCTA
>JACQEQ010000249.1 GCA_016200445.1 Gammaproteobacteria bacterium
CCATGCGCGTGGCGTTGTTAAAAGCGCTGGAAGTCGCACACACCAAATTACAAAATGTTGCCGGTGCAAGCATGCAACCCGCCGACCCCGTGCTGGAAAAAGCGCAAAAAGCCTGGCGCGCTTATCGCGACACCAATTGTAATTATTACGATCACGCCTATGCCGGTGTCAGTTCGCCCGGCACCGAGCGCGTGGTGTGCCAGTTGCGGATGACGCGCCAACGCATGCTAGAGCTGAACAGTGAGCGTCAGTTCTGGGTTTACAAATTCCGCGAGCCGGATATGCAAGATATGGTGCCGGCGGCGACGGACGTTGCGAAGTAGGGGAAGAGTGTTTTAGTGTCGTGTTAGATCTGGGGATGCCGTGATGTGTAAATTAATGACTGCTTGGCGCGTAACGCTATGCTGCGCGCTGGGTACTTTGCTCGCTTGCAGTTCAAACAACTCCGATCAGGCTGGCCCATCGGCCACAACAACGAATGCGACGACCGCGATCGGCTATTTTGTGGATAGTTATGTTGTGGGACTTGGCTATCGATCCGGAAGTCAGACCGGCGTGACCGACGGTTCTGGGCGTTTTAGCTACGAGGTCAATCAGCCTGTTACTTTTTTTGTTGGCGATATTATTCTTGGGCAAGCACCAGGGGCTGAAATCATCACGCCGGTCGAGCTGGTTGCCGGCGCCAATGATGAAACCAACGTAACCGTTGTAAACATATCGAGATTCCTGCAAACGCTAGACGAAAACGCCGACCCCACAGATAACATTCATATCCCAGACGCGTTTCGTTCGGCGGCGAGCGGGGTCGAATTGAATTTTGAGTCGCCCGCATTTGATCGTGAAGCAACCTCGGTTGTTGCAGCAATTTCCGGTGGAATGCGCGCAACTCTTGTGTCATCGGCGGATGCGGTTAAACATCTTTCGAAAACGCTTATGGCATTGCGCACAGGCAAATACTCTGGCACTTCAAGCGGTGGCGACGTCGGTGCGTGGGAGTTCACCGTAGACGAGGTGGGGGCGCTGTCAGGCAGTTTATGGAGCTATTTACTAGGCAAAGATCTGCCGGTGGCGGGCCAGGTTTCGACTAATGGCCAAGTAACTGCGAAGGCGGGCGGCATGGAAACTAATATTTCAATGCAGGCAACCATTGGTCGAGACGGTACCCTTTCCGGCACGTGGGTGAATGGTACGACGGGCAGCCAAAGCACAGTTCTCGGCAAGCGAACGCAGCTGATCAGCGATCCAGATTTATCTACGGGAAAAACATTGTACGCAAGCCTCATGGCTGATTTTGCATATTATGAGTCGCAGGAAATTACATTGAGCAGCCCGGATATCGCTGAAAACGGTGCGGTCATTCCAGTCAAGGTGAAGTTTCCGTCGAATGTCGGCACGTTGTGGATCTTGGCTGAAGGTAATGATGAAAACGTGGCTGCAAAAATTGATTACTTGGTGCCGAGTCATAACGGCGTTGCCGGTGTTCGCTTAAAAATGCAGCAGTCAGGGAATATCATTGCGGCGTTTGTCGATGTAAACAACAACGTGATGGCTGCACGACGGGTAACTAAGGTCACCGTCGGCGGAAGCCCGGCGGTTGGCACGCCAGATTATTTTCCGGCCCTCGCACCGGATTTTGCTAGGTATCGAGCTGTTGCTGGAACACCTTCTGGATTGCTACAGGCCTTATTCTTTGCTCCGATGGATTTGGTTGATTATGTTACGCGTGTGCGTGTTCGCGTTGACGCTATACCGATCGCCGTTGTCTATTTCACACCCTACATTGCAAAAAATCCGTATCTCGAAGTGGCGTTTCCACCGGCGGCGAAAAGCATTGTTGTGGATATTGCCGCGACCGGAGATCGATCTTTGGTCACTGACGTTCCGATTCAATGAATGTGAAAATTTGTGCTGACTACGGTCTCGACAATATCATGAGCAGCGCAAGCAGGCTGAAAACAGCACCAGCGGCAAACGTAAACGACGCGCCGAGCTGGTCCCAGAGCACACCCGCCAGAGCACTGGCGATCAGCATTGCGATGCCGCTCATCAGATTAAAAAATCCGAACGCTGTGCCGCGCAAATCCGCAGGTGCGGTCTCGGCTACCATCGCGGCCAGCAGTCCTTGCGTCATGGCCATATGCAGACCCCACAGCGAGATGCCCGCCCACACCCAAGTCCAATCGTTGCTCCAAGCGAGCAGCGCATCGGCGGCAATCAACACGACCAGACCCCATGCCAGTAATTTGGAGCGGCTCATGGCGTCCGACAGCTTGCCGAACGGGTACGCGCCGGCAGCGTAAATCACGTTCATCGCAATCAGCACAAGCGGCGCGTATGCGATGGGCAAGCCGCCTTGCAGCGCGCGCAATACCAAAAAGGCTTCGCTGAAACGCGCCAGCGTGAACACCGCGCCGATCACCACGACCTGCCAGTACGCGCCGTTCAGGCGCTGCAGATTTTGTTTGCTGAGCGGATTGCTGCGTACCGCGCCGGATTGGCGTTCCGGTTCCTGGACGCCAAATAAAAGCAGCACTACCGCTAGAAAGGCCGGAATAATCGCGACCCAAAACACTGCGCGAAAATCATTAGCCCACAGCAACATCAAGCCGATCGCTAACAGCGGGCCGAGGAACGCACCGATGGTGTCGAGCGCCTGGCGTAGTCCAAACGCGGCACCTCGCAGTTCCGCTGGCGCAAGGTCGGCGACCAGCGCATCGCGCGGTGCGCCGCGAATACCTTTGCCGATGCGATCCAGCACGCGTGCGGTCAGTACAAAACCCGTCGACGTCGCTAACGCAAACAGCGGTTTTGAAATTGCGCCCAAACCGTAGCCTAAGACCGCGAGCGGTTTGCGCTTGCCCCAGCGGTCGCTCAAAACGCCCGAGAAAATTTTCACGATCAAGGCTGTGGCTTCGGCCGCGCCTTCGATCAAGCCGATCACCCACACGCTGGTTCCAAGCACCGTAACCATGAACACCGGCAGCAGGCTGTGGATCATCTCCGACGAAACGTCCATCAGCAGGCTTACAACACCCAGCGCCCAAATGCTCAGGGGTATGCGTTGCAGGGTGCCAGGAGGTTTATGCATTCGGAGGTTCCCAAGTTAGTCTAGTGATCTAAACTACTGCACATCACACCGCAAGAGGGTAAACGATCATGTCTACAAATACTGTCAAGTTACACCGTGTTCTGCGTGCGGCGCCCGAGCGAGTCTATCGGGCATTTCTCGATGCCGATGCAATGTGCAAATGGCTTCCTCCGCATGGCTTTACCGGCAAGGTTCACCAGATCGACGTCAAGGTGGGCGGCACCTATAAGATGTCGTTCACGAATTTCTCCACCGGCCACAGCCACTCCTTCGGCGGAAAATATCTTGAACTGGTACCCAATGAACGCATTCGTCACACGGACCGGTTCGACGACCCGAATCTGCCGGGGGAAATGCAGACTACGATTTCCATAAAGCAGGTCTCGTGCGGAATCGAGTTGAATATCGTGCAAGAGGGCATTCCTGCAGTCATCCCGGCGGAGGCCTGTTACCTTGGCTGGCAAGAATCGCTCACGCTGCTTGCGCAGCTCGTTGAGGCTGAAATTCCGGGGTGATGCAAGAACGGCGGACAGGCGTGTAAGTTTTAAATCGATGAATGTCAACGTCTGTCGCTATTCGAGTTTGTGAGTTGCGTGCCGGTGATTAACCAACGTCGAGAATCAATGCGCTATGGGCAAGCACGATCGTCTCTATGCAATGGCTCTGGCCGTTGCAAATGTCGGAACATGGCACTGGCATATCGCGACCGGTCAAGTGGAATGGTCCGGCAATATTGAGGGCATGTTCGGATTGCAGCCGGGGCAATTCGACGGCAGCTATTCGTCATTTCTGGCATTGTTGCCGGATGCCGACCGGCAGAGCATGGTCGCGATGATCGAACAATGTATGCAGCATGATCAGGCCTATGAGATCGAGCATCGGCTTATTTGGCCGGACGGCGAGACGCATTGGTATTTAGCTAAGGGCAGTGTCGTGCGCGACGCCGCTGGAACTCCGGTCGAGATGATCGGTACTACGCAAGACATCACTGACCGTCAGCGCCATGCGCAGGCGTTGCGCGTGAGCGAAGAAAAATTTCGTTCGGTGGTGATCGCCATGGCAGAAGGCATCGTGGTGCAAGACCAGCACGAACAGATTCTTGCTTGCAATCCGGCTGCAGAGCAGATCCTCGGATTAAGTCATGATCAAATCATGGGCATGAGCTGGCTCGATCCGGGCTGGCAGGCAGTGCACGAAGACGGCAGCCCGTTTACGAATGAGCAACATCCTTCGGTCGTGACGCTACGCACTGGCGCAGCGCAACGCAATGTGATCATGGGGTTGCATAAACCTGACGGCACGCTCAACTGGATTTCGATTAATTCGCAGCCGCTGACCGAAGCCGGTCAAGCACGTCCCTACGGTGTGGTGGTGTCATTCCATGACATTACCGAACGCAGGCGTGCCGAAGAAAAATTGCGCGAGAGCCAAAACCGGTTGTTGCAGGCCATGCACGTTGCGCAACTGGGCATCTGGGATTGGGATATCGCCTCGGATACGACTATCTGGCAAGGAAAAATGTTCGATATTTATGGGGTAAAGCCCGAGAAATTTACCGGCAGAGGCGCCGATTACATTGCGTATACGCGTGAAGATTATCGCGACGTGCAGGCTGAAAATATCAAGCGCGTTTTCGAGCATGGACTCACGGAGAAGCAACTGCTGAGTGGTTTGGATGTTCCGTTAGATCCGCGCGAACTGTGCATCGTTCGACCGGATGGCAGCGAGGTTTATACCTTGGGGGATGCGGTTGCGATTATCGACGAACAGGGCCGGCCCCAGCGTTTGTTGGGTATCACCATGGACATTACGCAGCGCAAGCGCGCCGAGGCGGAAAATCAGAAATTAAATGCCGAGCTGGAGCAACGCGTACGCGAACGTACGGTGCAGTTAGAGGCCGCCAACCGGGAACTCGAAGCTTTCAGTTATTCAATTTCTCATGATCTGCGCGCGCCGTTGCGCGCTATCGATGGTTTTGCCCGCGTGCTGCAGGAGGACTATTCGGGCAAGTTCGATGCTGCTGCTACCGACTGTCTGGACCGGATGCGCAACGGTGCACGGCGTATGAATGAGTTAATCGACGACCTGCTGAAGTTGTCGCGTTTAACGCGGGTACCACTGACAGTAGCGGATGTTGACTTAAGCGCCATGACGCGAGAAATTCTCGGGCAGCAAGCAGCGGCTGCGCCGGAACGTGTGGTCGATATGCAGATTGCATCCGCCATCAAGGCGCGCGGAGATGCGCGTTTGTTGCATATCGCGCTAACGAATCTGCTGGAAAATGCCTGGAAATACACCAGTAAAACCGCACACGCACGCATCGAATTCGGCCAAAAACAGATTGATCAAGAGCGCGTATTTTATGTGCGTGATAACGGAGCAGGTTTTGAAATGAAGTATGCCGGAAAATTATTCGGCCCGTTTCAGCGGCTCCACGCTACGCACGAATTCCCAGGCTCCGGCATCGGGCTCGCCACGGCAGCGCGCATCGTGCATCGCCATGGCGGACGCATCTGGGCAGACGCTGCGCCGAGTCAGGGCGCGACATTTTATTTCACGCTGACTGATTCCGATTCAATTGCCGTGCGTGAGTAAAACGCTGTGCGCAGGGAAGCCGATCACGGCAAACGGATATCAACGTACCGCACCGAGACAATTATAAATTTACGCGTACCGCTGGGTGTTTCCACGGTTACTTCGTCATCAATGGCTTTTTTTAGTAGTGCTTTGGCCAGCGGTGAATCCAGACTGATCCAGTGCTTTGCAGGGTCGAATTCATCGGATCCGACGATGCGATACGTTGCTTGCCGGCCGTCATCGTCTTCGAGCGTCACCCAAGCGCTAAAGTACACGCGTGACTGATCGGCCGGCAGCTGCGCAACGATTTTTAAATCCGGCAGGCGCTTTTGCAAATAGCGGATGCGCCGGTCGATCTCGCGCAGTTCTTTTTTCCGGTAAATATATTCGGCGTTTTCCGAGCGGTCGCCTTCGGCGGCGGCGGCGGACAATGCTGCGGTGACGAGGGCGCGGCGTTTCCAGAGTGCAGCGAGTTCGTCCTGCAACCCTGTCATGCCTGCGGGCGTGATGTAAGGCGAAGCTGGTGTTTGCGGCGGGCGGTAGCGCGACATGCGCAGAGCATAGCGCAACCGGCGAATGGCGATGAGCCGCAGTGATATCATGAGATAAATGCATACGTGAGAGGTGCTGCAATGGCCGATGCCTTGGTGTGCTGGAAATGCGGTGCGTCGCTGGCGAGTTTATTGCTGCCGTTCGGACGCGCGGAAGTGTGCCCGGCGTGTAATGCCGACGTGCGCGTGTGCCGTATGTGCGAATTCTTCGACCCTACCCGCAGCAAACAATGCCGCGAGACGGTGGTGGACGAAGTGCGCGATAAAGAGCGTGCGAACTTCTGCGGCTATTTCAAACCTAAACCAGGAGCGCACCGCGCCGGCGACGACGCGGCGGCACGGGCACGGGAACAATTGGAAAAATTATTCGGCGGGAAAACGTAAGACATTGCGCGCGGTGCATGGCACCGGAAAGTCTAAGGGTTAAAAATATTTCCCATCTCTCTGGAAGGGTGAGGGCTAGTGTAGTGATGCACTCTTGAAGGAACTTAAAATTTGAAGAATCCGGGCCAGGCGAAATCGAAGCATTCCTTCCTCCTGCAAGAGGGAAGGAATGCGCCAGTTCAACAACATATTCCCAACCAACAATTAAGTTCCAAACAGAATGCAACACTACACCCGGGTGGGGTCGTGAGTATGATTTACCTCTATCCCAGCCTGCTTGCTTCCGGCGGAAAGGAGCAGCTCTTGTCTAATCCGTATACCGAGGTTTAGTTTGCGTATTTATCTGAAATTAGGCTGGTACTTCAAGCGGCATTGGCAGCGTTACGCCGCTGCGATGGCGGCACTCTTTATCGTGGCCGCATTATTGCTGCTGCCGCCATGGTTGACCGGCCGCGTCGTGGATGCGGTTGCGCTACACACGCTCACCCCGCTGCAGTTGATCAGGTACATGGTATTGCTGGTCGCCGTCGCAGTGGCGGTTTACGTGCTGCGCTATGCGTGGCGCTTGCTGTTGTTCGGTGCATCGTATCGGTTGGCCGCGTTGCTGCGGCAACGCATCTATCAGCATTTGACGTTGATGGCTCCGGCGTTTTTTCAAAGACACAATACCGGCGACTTGATGGCGCGCGCCACCAACGACGTGACCGCCGTGGAACAGACCGCCGGGGAGGGGGTGTTGTCATTATTCGACGGCGTGGTGACCGGCGTGCTGGTGTTGATCATGTTGTTCGTCGCGTTGAGCTGGAAACTCACCTTGCTGGCGTTATTGCCGTTTCCGGTGATGGCGTATTACATGTGGCGTTACGGCCGTGAACTGCATTTCGCTTTCGGCCAGGCGCAGGCGTGTTTCTCGGTGTTGAACGAAAAAACCCAGGAAGGCATCGGCAACATTCGTTTGGTCAAAGCCTTCGGTTACGAAGCGCGGCAACACGCGGTGTTTGCGCAAGCGACCGAAAGTGCGGCGCAGGCGAATTTGCGCGTCGCACGCGTCGATTCAAAATATCGACCTACGGCACATCTGACCGTCGGCAGTTCATTTTTTCTCACCATTGCAGGCGGTGCGGCATTGATTCAACGTGGCGAGTTGACGGTCGGCGAACTCACCAGCTTCATCATGTACCTCGGATTTTTAACCTGGCCGATGTTCGCGGTCGGCTGGGTGCTCAACATCGTCGAGCGCGGCAGCGCTGCCTATCAGCGCATCGAACAACTGCTCAACACGCCGCCGGAAATTGCCGACACCGGGACCCGCGACAGTCTTTCCGTGCCACGGGTCGAATTTGATATTAAACAGTTCACTTATCCAGGCGGACGCGGCGAGGTGCTCAAAGAGGTGCGCATCGTCGTCGATGCTGGACACACCCTGGGCATCGTCGGCCACACCGGTGCGGGTAAAAGCACGCTGTTGCATTTGCTGCAGCGTTTGTACGAAGGCGACGGTGCGCAGATACGTATCGGCGGATTTTTAGTGCATGACTACACGCTGAGCGCGCTGCGCGGCAATATTGCGTTGGTGCCGCAAGAGGCATTTTTGTTTTCCACGACGGTGGCCGGCAACATCGCGCTCGGCAAACCGCAGGCGACGCCGGATGAAATTCGCCACGCCGCGCAACTGGCCTGTGTCGACGAAGACATCCAGCGCTTCCCCGACCAGTACCGGACGATGGTAGGCGAACGCGGCATCACGCTGTCCGGGGGCCAAAAACAACGGATTGCCATCGCGCGTGCGTTCCTGCTCGATGCACCTTTATTAGTGCTCGACGACGCGCTGTCAGCCGTCGACATGCGCACCGAACGTGCAATTCTTGACACATTACGTACGGCGCGGCGCGGGCGTACCACGCTGATCGTCAGTCATCGGTTATCGGCCGTGGCCGAAGCGCAGCAAATTATTGTATTGAATCACGGCAGTATTATGGAGCGGGGTACGCATCAGCAACTCATGGAGCAAGACGGCTGGTATGCGCAGATGTACCGCTATCAACAATTGGAACGCACCTTGGAAGCGGGGATGTAAATGAAAGTTTCCACCACCCATACTTTCATACGGCTGCTTAGCTATGCGCTTACCGACCGCAAGTTGGTTCGTAGCGCCGTGGCTTTACTTTTAATTGCCACTGCTGCTGACGTATGCAGCCCGCTGCTGATTAAAGCCGTGATCGACAATCATCTGGTCGTGGGCGATTGGTCGGTTATGCCGCTGGCGCTGCTGGGCTGTGGGTACGTCGCACTGCAATTGATTAACGCGTTAGCGAATTACTATCAGGCTTTACAATTTTCAACGCTTGCGGTCAGCGGCGTGCAAGCGTTGCGGCTCGCGGCGTTCGCGCGCGTGTTGCGCATGCCGCTGAGTTTCTTTGACCGCACGCCGGTCGGTGCGTTGGTCTCGCGCTTAACCAACGATACCGAATACGCACGCGAGATGTATGTCGATGTGCTCGGCACCTATATTCAGGGCACGGTGCGTATTATCGGTATTTTCATCGTGATGGCGCTGCTCGACTGGCGCTTGATGCTGGTGTGTATGCTGTTCATGCCGTTTATTGCGGCTTTGATGGTGATATATCAACGCCTGTCCACGCCGCGTTTTCAACGCGTGCGCAGTTTTCTCAGCGACATCAATGCGCGCATTTATGAATCGGTGCAAGGCATCAAGGTGATTCAGTTGCTGCATCAAGAGGCGCGCTTCGCCAAACAATTCGCCGCAACCGCCGACGAACATTTCCACGCGCGCATGCACAATCTCAAGCTCGATGCGATTTTGCTGCGGCCATTAGTCGACTTGCTGCATATGTTCACGCTGGCGGGATTGTTGTATCTGTTCGGTTATCGTTCGTTCGACACGCCGGTGGCAGTGGGCGTGATCTACGTGTTCGTGAATTATCTGGCGCGCTTCGTCGAACCGATGATCGAAATGACGCAGCGCTTAAGTCTGTTTCAACAAGCGGTGGTGTCGGGTCAGCGCGTATTCGATTTGATCGACGATGCGGTGACGCACTATCCTGAGCACAGCGCTGCGTGCATCGAGCACGGCACGGTGACATTGCGGGACGTGACATTTAGTTACGACGGCCGCCGCGATGTTTTGAGCAACATGTCGTTTCGCGTGCCGGCCGGAAGTTTCTGCGCGATTGTCGGCCACACCGGCAGCGGTAAAAGCACCATCGCGAATCTATTGCTGCGCTTCTACGACGTAAACAGCGGCGATGTATTAATCGACGACCATGCGGTGGAGATCATCGGGGCGGAAGAATTGCGCAGCAAAGTCGGCATCGTGCAGCAAGACCCGGTGGTGTTCGGCGGCAGCATCGCCGACAACATTGCACTGGGGCGTAAGTTAGATCGCGCCGCCGTAGAACATGCCGGGCGCCGCGCGGGTCTGCACGAGTTCATCGCCGAATTGCCGCAAGGTTACGACACGCAGCTGGACGAGCGCGGCGGTAATCTTTCCACTGGTCAGCGCCAGTTATTGTCATTAGCGCGCACGCTGGCGGGAAATCCGAAAATTCTGATCCTCGACGAAGCGACTGCGCACGTCGACAGCCGCACCGAAGCGCACGTGCAGCGCGCGCTGGCGCAATTACGCGGGCAGATTACCTTGATCGTCATCGCGCATCGGCTTTCGACCATTCAAGCCGCCGATAATATTCTGGTGCTGCATCACGGCACGTTGACGCAGCAGGGCACGCACACGCAGTTACTCGCGCACGCAGGCGTATACCGGAATTTATATCAACTGCAAGAGTTGGAGCAGCGCTCGCAGGAATTAGAGAGTGCGGAGATTTAAATAACGCTACCTTTTTGCATTGCTCCTTCCCCCTGCAAGGGGGAAGAGATGTTTTGCTTGGTATTATTTTAAATGGCGTAACTCATTGTACTAGAGCTTGAGTTGTTCTGCGG
>JACQEQ010000250.1 GCA_016200445.1 Gammaproteobacteria bacterium
CCCCAGGCCTTGTCGAGCATGTCTTCTTCTTTCTCAGTAGCGCTCTCCAATGATTCCAAACCTTGGCGCACGATCACATGACAGGTTGTGCAGGCACAGGCTTTTTCACAGGCATGTTCAATGGCAAGACCTGCGGCCAAGGCCGCATTGCAGATCGTCGTGCCGGCGGGCGCGACAATAACTTTGCCCTGCGGACAAATTTTGCTGTGCGGCAAGAAAGTAAGTTTTGGCATGTTTAGATGTCTTTGAGCTCGGAAATGCGACGGCCGGTTAGCGCTTTACGTATACCTTCATTCATCCGGCGCGAGGCGAATTCGGCTGTGGTTGTATCAAGTGCCGCAATGGCATTTTTAATCGCGCGCTCATCTTGGCCCTCACGTGCGCTACGTAGAGATTGCATGGCGGCGTCAATCGCCGCGCGTTCGGTTTTATCCAGCAACGCGTCGCCATCGGCACGCAACGCAACACCTACGGCATCCAGCAAACGATCCGCATCGACTTGCTGTTCGCGCAATTGGCGCGCGGCAACGTCATCGGTGGCATGGTCAATGGAATCGAGCAGCATGGTTTCGATTTCATTATCCGTCAAACCATACGATGGTTTCACTTGAATGCTGCTCTCGGTGCCGGTGGTTTGCTCTTTGGCACTGACCGACAGCAAACCGTCGGCATCCACTTGAAACAAAATGCGGATGCGTGCGGCCCCTGCGGCCATCGGTGGAATGCCATGCAATTCGAAACGCGCCAGCGAGCGGCAGCCACTGACCAAGTCGCGCTCGCCTTGCACGACGTGAATCGACAGCGCCGTTTGGCCATCTTTGTAAGTAGTAAAGTCCTGACCCCGTGACACCGGCAACGTGGTGTTACGCGGAATAATTTTCTCGGCCAATCCACCCATGGTTTCGATACCCAACGACAAGGGGTTCACGTCCAGTAACAACATGTCGGTATCCGGCTTATTACCAGCCAGCACATCGGCCTGGATGGCGGCACCTAACGCGACCACTTTATCTGGGTCAATATCAACCAGCGGCGGACGGGCAAAAAATTGCCCGACCCGTTCGCGCACGCGGGGTACGCGCGTGGAGCCACCGACCATGACGACTTCGCGCACCTCTTCAAGCTTAATATTGGCATCGCGCAGTGCGCGGCGGCACGGCGCCAAACTGCGCTGAATCAACGGATCGATCAGCGCGTTGAGCTGACTACGTGTGAGCGTGCCTTGCCAAACTTGCTGTGGCGCAAGCTCAACCTCTAAAGCCACCTGCTGTGCCTCGGTGAGCCGTTCTTTTGCCTGACAAGCATCGCGCAGCAAACGTCGCAATAACATCGGGTCCGCGTGGTCGCCAATGTTTGCTTCGCGCATGATCCATTCGGCGATCGCATGATCCATATCATCGCCACCCAATGCAGAATCGCCACCGGTCGCCAGCACTTCAAACACCCCGCGATGCAAGCGCAACACCGACACATCAAACGTACCGCCGCCCAGGTCGTACACGACGTATACGCCTTCGGCCTGATGATCTAGCCCGTAAGCCACCGCTGCCGCCGTAGGCTCGTTCAATAAACGCAACACATTTAACCCCGCCAAGCGGGCCGCGTCTTTAGTGGCTTGACGCTGTGCATCGTCGAAATACGCGGGCACGGTGACCACGACACCATCGAGATCGGCACCGAGGGTTGCTTGTGCGCGCTGCTTGAGTACTTTCAAAATTTCTGCCGAGACTTCCACCGGGCTCACTACTCCAGCCGAAGTGACAATACGTGGCACGGCTGATTCCGATGCCGCAAACCGGTACGGCAACTGATTACCCAATCTTTTGACATCGTCAACACCGCGCCCCATCAAACGCTTGACGGAAGCAATGGTATTAAATGGATCGGTTACAGCATGTGCTTTGGCGTCGTCGCCGACACTGGGCGCCGCAGCGGCAGCGTAGTACACGACCGATGGCAACAAGTGGCGACCCTGCGTATCCGCTAGTGTTTCGGCGACGCCGCTGCGTACGGTTGCCACTAATGAATTAGTGGTGCCAAGATCAATGCCGGCCGCAACACGTCGCTCGTGAGGACGTGGCGTCTGGCCGGGTTCGCTGAGTTCTAATAGCGCCATGGATATAATTTCTCTTCGCTAGCTGCTGATTTGCACTTCGACTTCTTCAGCTTCAGCGCGCAATTTGTTTATGAAACGTAGCTTTTGTACATTTTCATTAGCAGTGCGCAAACTCGCCGCATCGCCGCGTGCAAATGCTTCCGCCAAGGTGCCCAGAGTTTGCTGTTCGAGTGTGTCGATCGTCGTGAATATTTTTGTTAGTTCGTGGACGGCTTGCCGGTTGTTACGCACTTCGCCCAACGCCTCGCGCAATTCCATTTGCTCCAGCAAAAATTCAGGATCAAGCCGGCGCGCGGATTGATCGTCAACTGAAATCTCATGCAGGTGCAGCAAGTACGATGCGCGTTCCACCGGGTCTTTCAGCGTGCGAAAAGCATCGTTGATATTCGCGGCCATTTGCACCGCGAGCCGCCGCTCTTGATCACTGCCCTGCGCATATTTGTCGGGATGTACCTGGCGCTGCAATTCGCGATAGCGCCCGGTCAACAACGCAAGATCAATCGCGAAGCCGGGAGTTAAGTCGAAGATTTCGAAGAAATTGCGCGCGGAATTAGACACTGCACCATCACTAAAAACTTTAGACCTGGAAGCTTTCACCACAACCGCAGGTATTTTTCTCATTCGGATTATTGAACTTGAAGCCTTCTTTTAAGCCTTCACGTGCAAAGTCAAGCTGTGTCCCGTTGAGATAAACCAGGCTCTTCGCATCGACTGCCACCTTGACGCCGTGATCTTCGAACACCGTATCGTGCGCATCGACACTGTCGATAAACTCCAACACATAGGCAAGGCCGGAACAGCCAGTGGTACGTACACCCAAACGTACGCCCACGCCTTTACCGCGTTTTTGGATGAAAATCTTGACGCGCTCCGCTGCGCGTTCGGTCAAGGTAATACTCATGTTAATGCGCTGCCCATTTCACGGATTTCAAATCCACGCCGTCTTTGTACATTTCCCACAGCGGCGAGAGTTCACGCAGCTTAGCGATTTTTTCGCACAGTAATTTGATCGCGTAATCGATATCTTGTTCGGTGGTGTAGCGCCCAATCGAAAAACGAATCGAGCTGTGTGCGAGTTCGTCATCACGCCCGATGGCGCGCAACACATAGGAAGGCTCAAGGCTTGCCGAGGTACAGGCGGAACCGGATGAAACCGCGAGATCCTTGATCGCCATGATCAACGACTCGCCTTCGACAAAATTGAAACTCACGTTCAGGTTATGCGGCACGCGTTGTTTCAAATCGCCATTTAAATACACCGCCTCCATGTCTTTGAGACCGGCCCACAAACGATCACGCAAGCGACGAATACGCTCGTTTTCAAATTCCATTTCTTCGCGCGCAATGCGAAACGCTTCGCCCATGCCGACGATTTGATGCACCGGCAAGGTGCCGGAACGTAGCCCTCTCTCATGCCCGCCGCCGTGGGTCTGTGCTTCCAGACGGATACGCGGCGTGCGGCGTACGAACAATGCGCCGATACCTTTCGGCCCATAGACTTTATGCGCCGAGAAAGACATTAAGTCGACCTTCATGGTGCGCAGGTTAATCGGAGTTTTACCTGGACTTTGTGCCGCATCGACATGAAACACAATGCCGCGCGGACGGGTAATTTCGCCGATGGCGGCGATGTCTTGAATCACGCCGATTTCATTGTTTACGTGCATGACCGAGACCAGAATTGTGTCGGGACGCAACGCCGCTTCGAGTTTGGCCAGATCAATTAGCCCGTTGGTTTCCGGATCCAGGTAAGACACTTCAAAACCTTCACGTTCCAACTGCCGGCAAGTGTCAAGCACCGCCTTGTGTTCGGTTTTGTAAGTGACGATGTGTTTACCTTTCCTCTGATAAAAATGCGCTGCGCCCTTGATGGCCAGGTTGTTGGATTCAGTGGCGCCGGAAGTCCAAATAATCTCTTTGGCATCCGCACCCACCAAATCGGCCACTTGTTGACGCGCACGTTCTACCGCTTCTTCGGCACTCCAGCCATAGGGATGCGAACGCGACGCAGGATTGCCGAACTGGCCGTCGACTGTCAGATATTCCATCATCTTGCTGGCAACGCGCACATCAACCGGCGTGGTTGCGGAGTAGTCCAAATAGATCGGCTGCTTCATTACTCATCACCTTCCATTAAGTTATTTCACTACCATCACACTACGTCACTCTTGCTGTGGCCTACGCGCTCACCGAAACCCGCTTGCCGTCGCGATATTCTGCCACTTCACGATCTTGCCGCGAGGCCACTTCACAAATCGCATGATTCTTGACTAAATCCCCCAGACTGATGCCTTTGAGGAATAAATAAATCTGGTCGCTCAACTTGCCCCACAACTCATGCGTCAGGCAGATTTTTTCGTCTTGGCAATTCCCAGCGCCTTCACAACGGCGCGCGTCGATTTTTTCGTCAACGGCAGTAATGACATCGACAACCGCAATCTCTGAAGGGTCACGGCTCAGCCGGTAACCGCCACCGGG
>JACQEQ010000236.1 GCA_016200445.1 Gammaproteobacteria bacterium
GAGCCGTATAAGGTGCGCGGTTATGGGCAAGAACTTCCGGTGGCGGATAACACCAGCAATCTTGGACGGGACCGGAACCGTCGTGTGGAGTTGTGGATTCAGTAGCGAGCAAGCGACGCAGTGAACTTGGCTGCTGAGCCGCCAAGTTCACTGCGATTTTTGAATAGCACTCGTAGGCAGGCCAGTTAATTAAAGCTCTTTGCTTCACCTACCAATAACGAATCGTTGGGCAGATCGGGCAGCATGGGTAGTGTTTGCGCCGGGAATTTTCCGGTCAAGCTGTCCAGAAAAGCGACAATATCTTTCACTTGGTCGTCAGTCAGTTCTTTATTGAGTTGGGTTTTGGCCATCACGCGAACGGCCTCGTCCAAGGTTTTTACCGAGCCGTTATGAAAATAAGGCGCAGTCAGCGCCACGTTGCGCCAGGTCGGCACGCGCCACATATTTTTATCTTCAATTTTCTTAGTGGTCGAAGCGCGGCCCTCGTCCAGCAACAAGCCGTAGGCGGCGTCGTATTTGCTGCCAACAAAAGTGGGAAATTTCTGGAAAAACCCTTCGCCCATGGCAAGCGTCGCTGGCCCGGCGAAAATCGGGCCAGTGTGGCAACCGGTGCAGCCGACTTCTTCCACCAGTTTCATGCCACGCTGCGCGTTATCGGGCAATGCTTTCTTGTCGCCGCGCAGGTAGCGGTCGAACGCGCTGTCGGGAGTGAGCAACGTGCGTTCGTAGGTCGCTATCGCCTTGGCGATGTTGTCGTAGCTGAGCGCATCGCTGCCGCCGAACACCGCAGCGAATTGTTTTTTATAACCGGGGATCGCGGATAACCGCTTCACTACGGCTTCGGCATTGGGCATGCCCATTTCGATAGAGTTGAGAATTGGCCCCTTAGCCTGGTCTTCCAAGGTCGCCGCGCGTCCATCCCAAAATTGCACCGTGTGGAACGCCGCGTTCCACACGGTCGGCGCCGAACGTCCGCCTTTTTGGCCGCTGACGCCCACCGACACCGAACGGCTGTCGGTGCCGCTGGACATGACGTTATGGCAGGAATTACAAGACACCGTGCCGTCGACCGATAAGCGCGGGTCAAAAAACAGTTGCTTACCTAATTCGATCTTGGCCGGCGTCATCGGATTGTCTTTGGGCACCGGCGCTTGCGCCGGCAGCGCTTCCAGCGCCGCCGCTGCTGCGGAGGATGTAAAATATGTCAAGACAAGACCTGCGATGCTGGAAAAATGCTTTCCGGACGGATTCATAACGTTCCCTCGTAGCAATAGATGTAGAACTCAAAACGCAACCCATGTGCTGCCGTAAGTCAACGGGCAGTTGCACGCAACCCTAACGCCAGCCACTTAAGTCAGACTTATACCGCGAAGCACAGTCTCAAAAATGAACGCTGGATTAAATAAACCCTGCACCGGTTTAAATGCCGGGTAGCGTGTTTGCTTGCATTGCCAAAATCGCGTCGCTACCATGGCACGGCTTCAATAACCATGAGAGTCACCCCGTGAAAATTCCTTCCCATTTTGTGTATGTGTGTGCCGGAGCGTTGTTGAGCTGCGGTGCTGCGCAAGCGGCCAGCTCGCTCGACTTGAGCCTGAGCAATGAAAGCGCGCGCGTGCGCTACGGCAAAGACGTCAACTCGTCACCGCAGGGGCGCAAAGAGGCCGGCATCGGCGCGTTGTATAACACCAACGATAACGCCATGCTCGATGCATGGTTCCACATCACCGACGAAGCCGGGAGTAAGGCGCCAGGACTAGACGCCAGCGTCGGGTTCAAAGCGTATCTCGGCAAGACCAAACACATGGAATATCTCGGGTTGGGCATCGGCGGCGCACTGCTGTATCGTCCCGTGCAGAACAATCGCGTGCAGTTGAGCGTGGGCGCGCATTTCGCACCGAATATCGTCACGTTTTTGGATGCGGATAATTTGTGGGAAATTAACGCGCGCCTCGGTTATGAAGTGCTGCCCGCTGCGATTGCCTACATCAGCTATCAAAATGTGCGCGTGAATTTCGGTATTTACGAGAATGAACAAGTCATTCAGCGCGGCGGGCAAGTGGGGTTAGAACTGCGGTTCTAATATTTCAATATGGCCCGGGCGCACACCCAGACCTGAACTTCTTCTATGCCGCCGTTTAAGAGTGTGCGCGCCAGCTCGTCGACGGTGGCGCCGGTGGTCATGACGTCGTCGATAATGGCGGCACGGCGTACCTTCAACGGTTCGCATAACTTAAACGCACCCCGGATATTTTTTACGCGCTGATCTGCGGGTAAATCCATTTGTGCCGTCGTTCCGCGCGTGCGTTCGCAAGCATGCAGGTTCATGGGTATGCGTAACCGTGCTGCCACCGGTCGCGCCAGTTCCAACGCTTGATTGAAGCCGCGTTCGCGTAACCGGCGGGCGTGCAACGGCACTGGAATAATTACGTCGGCACGCGCGTCCTGTTGAGTAAAGTGTTCGGCCAGCAACTGACCCAGCACGCGTGCGACATACAGCTTGTGATTGAATTTCAGCGCATGAATCAGGTGTTTTACCGGCTCGTCGTACCGAAACGGCACTAAGGTGCGGGTGAAGGCAGGCTGATCGGCGACACAGACGCCGCATGCAATTTCAGCTTCGGTCGCCAACGGCAATCCGCAGCGCGGACAAGGCTGGAGCACGCGCGGCAAGTCGGCGCGGCAAGACGCGCACAGGTCTAAC
>JACQEQ010000225.1 GCA_016200445.1 Gammaproteobacteria bacterium
CAGGAAAAAGTCGACATCGTGGTTATGTTGTCCGAGCTGGAAATGTCGCGCGATATTAAATTCGCCGAAGCCTACGCCGGTGTTGACGTCATTTTAAATTCCGACATGCACGAACGCACCATCGCGCCGATTGTGACTTCGAAGGGCACGCGTATCGTGGAGGAAGGACAGGACGGCACCATGATCGGCGAAATAGAAATGACGGTTAAAAACGGCGTGCTTACCGAGTTTGAATGGAAGGCGCACATCATCACCGACCGCATTGCGGAAGATAAAACCATCGCAGACAAAGTCGCGGCAGTGCGCAAGCCGTATCTGAAAGCCGGATTCATCGCGGGACAAAAAGTCACGGTTGGCGGCAACACGACAACCTTAATGCGTCCGGTGGATGAAGTCATTGCATACACACAAATTCCACTACATCGCTCAAATTTCATGAACGAAGATATGCCGGGCGTGGTGGAAGGTTCATCGCATGATTTAATTGTCGACGCGATGCGTTGGGGATCTAAATCCAGCGGTGCGGCGCTACGCGGCTTCCGTTACGGCACGCATATTCCGGCGGGTGGTGCGATCACGATGGAAGATATCTATCACTACATTCCAGTGGCAGCAAAAGTGGGTCGTTCACCGACAGCGTGTGGTTTTGACATGAAACTGCAAGTTGAGCAGTCCACCGATGGGACGTTCAACCCCGACCCCAACAAGTGGACAGGCGGCTGGATGTTTGCGTACAGCAATGCCAGTTTTGATCTTGATGCCTGTGCCGGATATTTGAATGATGGTGCGACCGAACGCGGGACTAATATCAAAGTTGGTGGAGTACTCGTGGACCCGTTGGATAAATTCGACCCGATCTCCAATCGCTGTGTAAGTGGAATTCCCAGCTTTACTGTATCTGGTTATTGGTATGCAGATGACCCCAACACGTTGAATAACTGCCCCCAGTGTCGTGGCCGCTTAATCGAAACAGTTAAAACCGATGGCACTATTGTCACCGCCTTCGATCCCACATTGACGGTGAATGCCGCGCTCGACTCCAGTACCTTGCTCGATGTGACTGAGTCCGTAGTGAAATACTTGCGTGAGCCGGCCAGCAACGGCGGGTTAGGTGGTTTGGTGACCAGCAGCAACTTGCAAGTGCATCGCATTAATGTGAAGCGGCTGCCGAATATCAATCCGTTTCCGTTCAATGTTGTTCAACCGTTGATCGGCGCAACCTTGGCAACTTGTCCGCCGAAGCCGTAAATTTTTTTAGTAGGGAGCGTGTTTCTGGCCCGGTGCGAACCGGGCCATTTTTTTATCAGGTGAAAAGTTAAGTTTGTTGCGACTTAACCAAAGCTTGCGCCCAATCGAGAATCACCCGCACCCGCACTGACACGATAGAGTGCGCTTGTGCGTAGTCCAGCCAGCGAAATTCATCGTGTTCGGGTTTGCCAAGCTCGGCGCTGACCGGTAAATACACTTCACCGCGAGGGGCCGCAGCAAGATAATAACGTGCGATTTTATTCGGGCCGTAGGGCGGTGTTTCGCGAAACAGCGTACCCCAGCGAAAATCTAACTCAGTCAGGCCAGACTCTTCGGCTACTTCACGTTGTGCTGCAGCAAACGGGTCTTCACCTTCTTCAACCAAGCCCTTCGGAAAATCCCAAAAATTAAAGGCACGCAGCAACAAGTAATGGGGGGTGTTATCCAACCAGCGAACCACGACAACACCGGCAGACAAGAGGTGTGGGTTTGTCATATGCAGGTGAGCATAACATAGGCAAATCACTGGGTGGGTTTGTCAGAGTTGCATCGGCCGACTACCATTATTGCTATGTCCGACAAAACTAAGAGCACGCCGGCAGCTGCAACAGAGAGTGGAGCTGCGCCGGGAATGGTTACCGGAAATGCAGGTGAAGTTTTTCCGCCGGTGGGGCCGGTCCTGAGTGGTGAATTTCCTCTGCGCTGGGAGCATGTGAGTCCGTTGCAACTGGAGCAAGAACGCAATCGGGCAAACGACAGCAATGAAATTACACTGCGTAACTATTATTTGCTCGATGAGCGCATCCAGGAACCCAGTGACGACCGGGATGAGTCAGCTCCGGAGTTGGTACGTATTGAACAACGTTTGAATCTAGTCATCGAGTTACTTGGACAGGTTTTGGCGCACTCACTCGATTTGCCTGCTGCGGTGTCGTGCATCCTGAGCCGCGCAAGCTTCGAGTGGTCAAGTTATGACGTTCCCACAGTTGGAGAATGTGTGCGCTTGACGTTGTATCTCCATCCGCATTATCCCAAGCCACTGGTGTTGTTTGGACAAGTGACGCACGTAGTGCGCAGTGAAACTACCAGCCGTGCGACGGCGCAACTTGCGCAACTCAGTGATGCTGTTGGTGACTGGCTGGATCGATTGATTTTTCGCGCGCATCGACGCCGCATTGCGCTGACGCGGCGGGAAAAATCGAGGTAAAAATTCGCTGTGATTAATGGTGTCCACACCCGTGATGCCGCTTGACACGGTCATGCTTTCAAGTCATGCGAGCGAGCGTTTTTATACACACCCCCGAACGATGTCCATTTAGACGCGACGATAGCTCAACAGGCGCATGTGAATTTATATAAATCGCCCGTATCTAATTGTTAATTAAAAGAATGTTAGTTTTGTATAATTTCTATCCAATCTGAAGCAAAGCTTATTGTGACAGGGCTGTCATACTACTTTCCCCAACTCATCCACACAGTTATCCACAGGTTCTGGGGATAACTTAAAGTAACGAAATCCGCTGCCGGTAGGATTTACCTGCGTGCTAGAGTGCGCGCCATGTCCGTGCTGCCCATTCTGCGTATTGCTGTCCCGTCGCCGCTGCGACGTTGCTTCGATTATTTCCCTCCGTTACACAACGAGCGTGCGTTATTTCCGGGGGTGCGTGTGCGTGTGCCGTTCGGAACACGCACCATTGTCGGAGTGCTGGTCGAGGTGGTTGAGGAAAGCAGCGTGGCACACCCCCGCATGCGACGCGCGTTGGAAGTACTTGACGACACACCGCTGGTGTCATCCGCATTGTTGCGCGTTCTAAATTGGGCGGTTGCGTATTACCAGCATGCGCCCGGTGAAGTATTACCGAGTGCATTTCCAACCAGTTTGCGTCGCGCACACCCGCCCACGGCACGTGTGCGTGACGCGCGCTTCCATGTGACCGCAGCGGGTATGAGCGTCGAGTTAAAAAATTTAGTACGCGCGCCGCGTCAGGCGGCGTTGTTGGAACGACTGCGTCGCTATCCGCTCGGCGCGGCGGCGGTTGACCTTGATGCTGGAATCAAAGTGTGGCGTCCAACGTTAGCTGTGTTGATTGAGCGCGGCTGGGTAGAGGCCGCAGCAGCAGCAGCAACAATGAGCGCCACTACGTTCAAAACGGATGCCGAGCCGACGCTTAATTCCGCGCAAGCAGAGGCCGTGACCCAAGTACTAACAGTGCTTGGGCAGTTTCAAACGTTCCTGTTGGACGGTGTGACCGGCAGCGGTAAAACCGAAGTGTATTTACAGCTCACGCAACGCGTGCTCGTACGCAGGCAACAAACCCTGGTGCTGGTACCGGAAATCGGGCTGACACCGCAGCTGGTCGAACGTTTCCGGCAACGTTTTAATTTGCCGATTGCGTTGTTGCATTCGGGTTTAACAGACCGTGAACGTGCGCAGGCGTGGCGGCAGGCGCAGCAGGGAGAAGCTTTAATCGTCGTCGGTACGCGATCTGCGGTATTCACGCCGTTGCCGAAGCTGGGCTTGATTTTAGTCGACGAAGAGCATGACCTGTCGTTCAAACAGCAAGATGGTTTTCGTTACTCGGCGCGCGATGTTGCAGTGATCCGCGCGCGCGAGGAGCGTGTCCCAATCGTGCTAGGTTCTGCAACGCCGTCGCTGGAATGCCTGTACAACGTGCAACAGGGCCGGTATCGGCATTTAAGTTTGCCGGCGCGCGCCGGCGAGGCCACGTCGCCAGCGCTGCGCGTGATCGACGTGCGGCGTCAGCCGATGCGCGGGCCGATCTCGCGCGCAATGCTCGACGCGATGACGCATCACCTGAGCGCCGGACATCAAGTGTTGCTGTTTTTAAACCGGCGCGGCTTCGCACCGACCTTGCTGTGCCACGCCTGCGGCTGGATCGCGCGCTGCACCCGCTGCGACTCGCATCTGACTTTGCACCAGAATTCACGGCAGTTGCGCTGCCATCATTGCGGCGCCGAACGGCCACTAGTCGAGACCTGCCCCGACTGCGCCAGCACCGAGCTGCGCGCGGTGGGCGCCGGCACCGAGCGCGTCGAAGAAATTCTGGCCGAGTTGTTCCCCGGCGTCGGCATCGCACGCGTCGATCGCGACAGCACCCGGCGTGTCGGCGCGCTGGAAACACTGTTCGACGGCATTCACGCACTGCGCTACCGCATCCTGATCGGCACACAAATGCTGGCCAAGGGGCATCACTTCCCCGGCGTCACCCTGGTCGGCGTGTTGAACACCGATCAAGGGTTGGTCAGCGCCGATTTTCGCGCCGGCGAGCGCATGGCGCAGTTGATCGTGCAAGTAGCCGGGCGTGCCGGGCGCGGCGAACGTGCCGGCGAGGTGTTGATCCAAACCCATTTCCCCGGCCATCCGTTGCTGCGCGTGTTATTGGAAAGCGGCTATGCCGCCTTCGCGCAAGCGGCCTTGCTTGAACGGCAGGAAGCGCGGTTACCGCCGTACAGTTACCTGGCCTTGATGCGCGCCGAAGCGCCGCAGAGCGAGGCGCCGCTGCGCTTTCTCAACGCGGCCAAGGAAGCCGCCGGTATAACCCGTAGCGTGCAATTACTCGGGCCGGTGCCCGCACCGATGGAAAAACGTGCCGGACGTTATCGGGCGCAATTGTTGGTGCAATGCAACAACCGCACGACCCTGCATCGCTTCCTGGACGAATGGCTGCCACGCGTCGAAGCCTTGAAAGTTTCGCGTCAGGTGCGCTGGTCGCTGGATGTCGATCCGCAGGAACTGTACTGAGTAGCGTGCGGGGTAGGAAATATTAACGCGAACGCTACAGCACTTCGCTCCACGGCGGGCTCACGGCAAATGCGGCGTTGATCTGGCCGACATGCGAGTAGGCTTGCGGAAAATTGCCGAGCTGCATGGCGCAGCCGGGCGCGTAATGCTCGGACAGCAGTCCGAGTGGATTGGCCGCACGCAGTGCTTCGTTCATGACGGCGGTAGCTTCGACAAGCCGCCCGGTTTTGGCCAGCGCCTGCACCAGCCAGAACGAGCAAATCAGAAATGCCGAGCCGGGTTGTCCGAAATCGTCCTGGCGCCGGTAGCGGTAGAGAAACGCCTGTTCTGCAGTCGTATCGTTGAGCTTCAGATCGTGCCAGATCGTGGTCACCGTGTTTTCGCACAGCGCCCGATCGGGGTAGCGTACCAGCGCGAGTTGCAGCAAGGCGGCGTCGGAACTGTCATCACCTGGACCGTTACGTAATGCGCCATCGATCACGGCGCGTTGCAGCGCGTGTTCCGCGTTCACTTTCGCGGCGGCCAGATCGACGCTGAAGTTTTTCAGATAGCCCGCAGCACGAATCCGGATCAGCCGTTCGACGCCCGCCCAGCTCATGAGGTTGGAGAACGAATGTTCGCGCCAGCCGTTGCGTATCTCCCACAGGCCCGCGTCCGGCTGGCCGATGTTGCGCACGCACAGCCGTCCCAGGTGTCCCAGCAGTTCCTCATGTTCGGTGCTGCGCAGATGTTGAAAACGCTCGTCGAAAAAAATCGGCGCGAGCGTCAGTATCATTTCGCCGTAGACGTCGTTCTGCACGTGTTCCGCCGCCTGGTTGAAACTGCGCACCGGCGCATTGCCGCCGAAGCCGCGCCAGTTGGCATGTTCTTTTTCGGGGAGCGGTAAAGCCTGGTCTAGACAATAAACCGGGCGCAGCCGTTCGCGCGAATGTTCATGGTGTTGTGCAATGCCCAGCAGATACTTGATAAACCCTTCCATCTCTTCGAAGTGGCCGAGATTGTTGAACGCCGAGACGACGAAGTACGCATCCCGCAACCAGCAGTAACGATAGTCCCAATTTCTCCCCTGGCGGTCTTCCTCGGGCAGACTGGTCGTGAGCGCGGCGAGGATGGCGCCGGTGTCTTCGTAACAATGCAATTTCAGCGTGAGCGCGGAGCGGATGGTTTCACGCTGATACAGACTCGGAATGGAGCAGTGCTTGACCCAGGTACGCCAGTAATTCGTGGTGTGTTCCAGAAAGCGGCGCGCGACTTCAACTAAGTCGTCTTCAAGACCTTCGCCCCAGGTCAGCGCGAAATACAACGGCTGCTGCAGCGCGAACGGCGTTTCTTCGCACAGATAAGTAAGCGGCATCGTGGTAGTTAAGCGCAGATGGTCTGCGCCGATTTCGAAACGCAGATGACTATTGCCGCGCGCCGGGTGTACCGCTTGTTTGTCCCAGCCTGTCACGACCCGGCACGAAACGCGGATCACCGGTGCGCCGTGCAGCGGCTCGACGATGCGAAATAGCGCGATAGGCCGATACATTCTTCCGAATTGTTCGAAACGCGGACAGAAGTCGGTGATGCGATATACGCTGCCGTCGTCGCAGGTAATCTCCGTGACGAGGATGTTAGTGTTGGGATGATAGTGCGGATTGCCTTTTCCGCTCGCAGCCGGTTCAATACTGAAGTGGCCGCCGTCCGGGTCCAGCAAGCGGCCGAACACTGGCGCGCTATCGGGGCGCGGCATACAGCACCAATCGATGCTGCCCGTTGCGTTAACTAGAGCGGCGGTTTGACAGTTACCGATAAGTCCGTAGTCGTACATGCATGTGTCCCAAGGTGAGTTGCTGCAGAAGTGCCGTTCCTGCAGTCGTCTGCATACCCTCGGCTCATCTGAATTTATAGCAGATTTTATTCTTCGCCACGTCGTATTGAAATGCGGCGTTCATATCGGGTGATTGGTAAGGAGGCGGGTCATGCGTTATTCGCTACGCTTTATAATTCCTTTGGTGATCGTATTGGCTGCGGTGGCCTACGGCATCATTCCGCTGGTCGATCAACTGACCTTGAAGTGGTTCAGCCGCGACATTGATATCCGTGCGCAATTGATCGCCACCACCATCGAAGATCCGCTCGCGCCGCTGATTCGTGCCAAAGATAAAACGAAGATTGCCGCGTTGTTCGGGCGCGTGACCCAAGACGAACGTCTGTTCGCATTGGGTTTATGCGATGTCGCCGGCGCGTTGCTGTATAAGACGCCGAGCTTTACCGGCCCGGTCGGCTGCAAATCTTTGGAACACGGCAGTACCATCATGGAGTTACCGGAAGGCGCGCTGCATGTGACCGCCTACACGCTGCGCGATGAAGCCGGCGTGTTGGGAGAACTCGTGCTGGTGCACGACATGAGTTTCGTGCAACGGCGCAGCGCGGACACCAAACGCTACGTGTTTTATTTATTCGCGGGACTGGGCGTGTTGATTTCGTTCATCACTGTGCTGATCGCGCAGGTAAGCTGGCGCGGCTGGGTGTCCGGGCTGCGTGCACTGAGCAAGGGCGAAGGCCTGATTCGCCCGCTGTCGCATTTCGCCACCTCGCCGGAACTCAAACCCATCGTCAAAGATTTGCGCGAACTGATTCGCGACATCGAAACGGATCGGCGCGCGCGCGACGAAGATCGCATCGGCTGGACGCCCGAAGCGCTGAAGGAAATTTTGCACAGCGAACTGGCGGGCGAAGAGGTGCTGGTGGTTTCCAACCGCGAGCCCTACATCCACGTGCGGCGCGCGGGCAAGATCGAAGTGCAATTACCCGCCAGCGGGGTCGTGACGGCGTTGGAGCCGATCATGCGCGCCTGCTCCGGCACCTGGATCGCGCACGGCGGCGGTAACGCCGATCGCGACGTAGTCGACAAGCATGACAGAATTCAGGTGCCGCCCGGCGAACCCGCCTACAGCTTGCGGCGCGTGTGGTTGAGCAAGGAAGAAGAGGACGGCTACTACTATGGTTTTTCCAATGAAGGTCTGTGGCCGCTGTGCCACATCGCGCATGTGCGCCCGATTTTTCGCTCCGCCGACTGGCAGCACTATGTCGCTGTTAATAAAAAGTTTGCCGACGCGGTGGTGCAGGAGGCCAAGTCCGACGACCCGGTGGTGCTGGTGCAGGATTATCACTTCGCGCTATTGCCGAAAATGATTCGCGAACGTTTGCCGAACGCCACCATCATCACCTTCTGGCACATTCCCTGGCCGAATCCGGAAGCGTTCGGCATTTGTCCGTGGCGCGAGGAATTACTCGCCGGTTTGCTGGGCAGCAGCATCATCGGCTTTCACACCCGCTTTCACTGCAACAACTTCGTCGATACGGTGGATCGCTTTCTGGAATGCCGCGTGGACCGCGAAACCTCCACCTTGTCTTATCATGGCGCCTTGACCGCCGTGAACCACTACCCGATCTCCATCGAGTGGCCGAGCCGTTGGCTGGCGCAACAGCAACCGGTAGCGGAGTGCCGGGTCGCGATCCGTAAACGGCATGCGATGCCGCCGGAACGCCGCATCGGCGTGGGCGTGGATCGCCTGGATTACACCAAGGGAATTCTGGAACGCCTGCTCGCAGTGGAGCGCTTGCTCGAAATGGAATCGCGCTGGGTCGGCAAGTTCACGTTCGTTCAGATCGGCGCGCCGACGCGTTCGTCCATCGAGCAATACCAACGTTTTGAAGCCGACGTGCGTGCGGTGGCGCAACGCATCAATCATCGATTTGGTAGCGACGGATACGAGCCGATCCGGTTGCTGATAGAACATCACGACCCGGCACAGGTGTACGAATATTATCGCGGTGCGGATTTTTGCTGCGTCACCAGCCTGCACGACGGCATGAATCTGGTCGCGAAAGAATTCGTGTCCGCACGCGACGACGAGCGCGGCGTGCTGATCCTGAGCCAGTTCACCGGCGCCGCGCGCGAGTTGCCCGAAGCCCTGATCGTCAATCCCTACAACGTCGATCAATGCGCCGCGGCCATGAACCTGGCGCTGGACATGGACGAGATGGAACAGCGCGACCGCATGCGCAGCATGCGTGGGCTGTTGCAGGAATTTAACATCTACCGCTGGGCCGGACGCATGCTCATCGACGCCGCGCGCATGCGCCAGCGCAACCGGCTGGTACAGCGATTGCGCGACAGCACTACGCCTGAGTAGTGGGTTAGTTACGTAAAATCACGACGCCGGTGTCGGGTGCGGGCTGATCTTCCGAAGGGATCGCGACGGGTGGAGGTTCGACATGAATTATCTGGACGAAGAGTTTTTCCACAATACCCTACAACAATGGGTCAGTGCCGGCGGCATAATGCTCGGCGTGGTGATTGCGGTGTGGGTGTTCCGGCAGATTTTCTTGCGTCGGCTGGCGCGTTTATCAGACCACGCTAAAACAACGGCCGGCGTTTCCATCGTAGCGGTGTTATCCGCCACGCACACACTACTGTTGCTGCCGCTGGCGCTCTACGCCGCCGATCTGGTGCTGCAATTGCCGCCGCGTATCGAAGACATCGTCGTCAAGCTCACCGTCATCAGCCTGTTATTGCAGGTGGCTCTCTGGGGCAACGCGCTGATCGCCGTCGGATTGGAGCGATATGTAAAATCAAAGGCGCAGGAAGATGCCGGTCTTGCCACCACTATGTTGATGCTCGGCTTTGTCGGCCGCGTCGTATTGTGGGCGATACTGACTCTGCTGGCGTTGAGCAATCTTGGTTTCGACATCACTGCGTTGGTAACGGGGCTCGGTATCGGCGGAATTGCCGTCGCACTGGCCGCGCAAAATATCCTCGGCGATCTTTTTGCTTCGCTGTCGATCGTATTCGACAAGCCATTTGTGATTGGGGATTTCATCATTGTGGATGATCTGCTCGGAACGGTTGAAACCATCGGCATGAAAACCACGCATGTCCGCAGTTTAAGCGGCGAGCTGATTGTGTTCTCCAATGCCGACCTGCTCAAGGCGCGCATCCGTAATTACAAGCGGATGTACGAGCGCCGCGTAGTGTTCTCGCTCGGCGTGACCTACCAAACACCCGACGACAGGCTTACGCGTATTCCCGCCATCGTGCGCGAAATTATCACCGCACAGCCCAAGACGCGTTTTGATCGCGCGCATTTCAAGGAATATGGCGACTTCGCGCTGATCTTCGAGATGGTGTACTTCGTGCTCGACTCTGACTACAACGTCTATATGGACATCCACCAGGCGATCAATCTGGAAATCTACCGGCGCTTTGCACAGGAAGGCATCGAGTTTGCCTACCCAACGCAAACGTTGTACGTGAATCGCGCGGAGGCGGTGCCCGCATGAGTGGTTGCAGTCCGTGAGATATCTCAGTAACCGTCGCGCACTTCAGGTACTGGAACCGCTGCGCACCAGCCGCACGTTATTTGTCTTCGACTTCGATGGCACACTCGCGCCCATCGTGGCGCGTCGCGCGAACGCCGTCATGCCGGGCACGACACGCGCGCTGTTCATGCGTCTCGCGTCGCTCGCAACCACTGCCGTGATTTCAGGACGCAGCGTGCTCGATCTGCATGAACGCCTCAAGGTTCAGCCGGATTATCTGATTGGCAATCACGGCTTGGAAGGACTGCCGGGCAATGCCGCGCTACTGCGTCGCGCACAAACGCTATGCGCGACATGGCGGCAACAACTGGAATACGCGTGGTGCGAAATGCCGCATGAGGGAATCGAAGTTGAAGACAAACAGTATACTCTGGCCGTCCACTACCGGCTTGCGCCTGATGCGCGCCGTGCGCGCAGAACTGTTGTGTGCGCGCTTACGCAGTTGCGGCCTGTGCCGCTTTTCGTTCCCGGAAAAAAGGTGATCAATGTGCTGCCGCCTGGCGCTCCCAGCAAGGGTGATGCGTTGCTACATCTGTTGCAGCGCACGCGCGCAAGGCAGGCGCTGTTTATCGGCGATGATGATACCGATGAAGCGGTGTTTGAACTCGACGATCCGCGCGTCATCACGGTGCGTGTGGGCCGCAAGCGCACTTCATGCGCACAGTATTACTTGCGCCACCAGGCGGAAATCGACAAAGTGCTGCGATATCTCACGCAACGTTCCGGTACTTCGACTCCAATATGACTGCAAATTTGTTTCCTTCATGGCCGCTGGAATTTAACCAGTTCTTGCTGTTCGGCATGATCCTGTTTGCGGGGCTTGCCGGCGGGCAGTTGGCCCACCGCACGGGCTACCTGCCGCGCATTACCGGTTTCATTTTCTGCGGATTCCTGCTCGGCCCCAGCGTGCTGAATCTGCTTGATGCCGCGTTACTTGAACATGCGCGCGTTTTCGTCGACATCGCGTTGGGATTAATCCTGTTTCAACTGGGCATGCATCTCGACTTGAGTAAATTACGTCAGGACCGTTCCATCCTGGCGACCAGCGTACTGGAGAGTGCGTTGTCGTTTACCTTGATTTATTTTGCCCTCACCTCCATCGGCATCAGCCCGCTCTACGCATCACTTGCGGGTGCAGCGGGCATTTCGGTGTCGCCAGCTGTTGTCCTGCTGGTCGTGCGCGAGATTGACGCGCAGGGTCCGGTCACCCAACGCGCGCTCACGCTGGTTGCATTGAACAACACGTTCGCTTTTTTTGCGTTCACACTGATCCTGCCCATGCTGCATGCCGAACATGACGCGAAGGTCACCACCATTGTGTTGCAGCCGTTGTACATGGTCGCGGGCTCGATATTGCTCGCCTATTTACTGGGCCAGCTCACCGTGCGCATGGCGCGCTTTGTTGGCAAACATCAGGCGGGGCAATTTGCGTTGATGGTGGGTGTGGTCATTGCAGCCATCGGCACGGCCAAAGCCCTAGCATTGTCGACGTTGCTGACGCTTCTTGTATTGGGAGTCGTCGCCAGAAATATTGATCGCAACAAGGACTTGATGGCGGTGGAGTTCGGTCATGGCGGTGAAATTTTTTTTGTTATTTTATTCGTGGTTTCCGGCGCGAACCTGCATCTGAGCGAGCTGATCACCGCCGGTGGCGCGGCGCTTGTGTTCGTTGCCACGCGGTTTGCCGGAAAGGCGAGCGCAATGTATGTGGTTTCTCGGTACTGGGGTGGATTGACCCACAAACAGTCCGCGATGCTGGGAATGACCACGCTGCCGATGGCCGGCCTCGCGATCGGCATCGTCAACGTGACCTCAGGAATGTATCTGGAATTCGGCGCGCAGCTGGGGAGTATTATTTTAGCGGCGGTTGCGATTCTCGAAACGATTGGCCCCATCGCGACCGAGTTCGCTCTGAAACGCGCGGGCGAAGTTCCGGTCGATGGCAAAGTCGAACACTGACATCACAAAGCGATCACGGGTGGTTCAATGTCCGCAGTGGCGCTGACGCTAACTAGTGCGCATGCTTCAGCGGTTTTCTATAACAATCTTCGATAAATATTCCACCATCCTTCCTCATTGAAATTCGTTCAAGAAAGAATACCGCTGGAACAACGTCCAGTTTCCCACTGACTTGCCGGACGATGCCTCGACATGCAGACGGCTACTTCCGCCGGTAGCAGGAGAAGGCAAGCGCCAATAAAAACGAACGCCAATTCGTACACTGCTGATGAACGGTTGCGAAGGAGACCAAGGTAGCGCGCTGATGTCACATCATCATAAAGCGATCGCGGTCGGTTCAGTGACTGCCG
>JACQEQ010000226.1 GCA_016200445.1 Gammaproteobacteria bacterium
ACCCGATGTACGATCGTGACATTCTCTCCGATACGCAGCGCGAAACCGCCCGGAATGTCTGGGTGATCATGTGTAACGTGCAACACGGAGCCGTCTTGCACGTTGGTGCCGGCGCCGATGGTGATGACGTTGACATCGCCGCGCAATACCGTCATCGGCCAGACGGAAACATCGTCTCCCAACGTCACCTTACCGACCACGAGGGCGGCCGCGTCGACATACGCGGACGAGGAAACAACCGGGGAGATGCCTGAGAAATCGCGAATGGTCATGGGGTCAAAGTATAGCCAACCTGGCCCGTCGCGGCGCGCTTCATACAATTTATACTTGCGGGGCGTACTCGTGTGTTTTGCCGCTGGCTCCTAGCAGGCGCAATGAATCACTTATTGTTTTTGCCTTATTCAACGACTTTCACTGCCGTGATGAAATACTGTGTTTCGCCGAAACAAGTGCTTGGAATACCAATGTGTTGCTCATAGCTCAATGCTACGCGCTTGCCCATCGCCTGATTTAATTTTCCGGCGAGGGCATCGTCATGCACGGTGAACAGAAATTTCTCCGGCATGGAGCCGGGCATCGCAACCATTGACAGCTCGCCTTCCCAGGTTTTACACAGCCAACCCTTTTTCGAAAGCTTCTGTACCCAGCCGGCACGCTCGCCATTGGAATAGCTCCAGGTCACAACCAACCACAGGTAACCGGCACCGAGCGCGGCAACCAGCACGAGTGGCAATAACACAAAGCGGAACAAGGTTTTCATATAATTCCTGCGCGTAAACGAACGGCGCATTGTGCCGCAGTAACTACACACCTTCAATGAGCACTGGTATTGGTCGATAACCTTGTAATCCAGAGGAGTCAATTTATGGCGAAAGACACCGTCACCATTATCGACAATCGCACCGGCAAAGAAATTGAACTGCCGTTCATGCATGGCACGCTCGGCCCATCCGGCGTCGATATTCGCTCGCTCTATTCCAAGCTCGGCATTTTCACCTTTGACCCTGGCTTTATGAGCACTGGCAGTTGTCACAGCGCCATCACCTACATCGATGGCGAGCAAGGCGTGTTGTTATATCGCGGTTATCCCATTGACCAGTTAGCGGAACATAGCAGCTATGTGGAAGTGTCATACCTGCTGTTGTACGGTGAGTTACCCGACACCAAGCAGATGGAGAACCGACCATCGCCGCCGCCAGTTATAAATATTCGCGCGGCCAGCCGTTTGTGTATCCCGACAACAAGCTTGGCTACGTTGAAAACTATTTGCGCATGATGTTTGCGCTGCCGGCGGAAGAGTTTGAAATCGATCCGGTCAGCGCAAAGGCACTCGAGTTGATATTAATTCTGCACGCCGATCACGAACAAAACGCCAGCACCTCGACGGTGCGTTTAGCGTCGAGCTCGCGTGCCAATCCGTTTGCCAGCGTCGCGGCCGGTATCGCCTCGCTGTGGGGACCGGCGCACGGCGGTGCCAACGAAGCCGTGATCCACATGCTGGAAGAAATCGAAACACCGGACAATATTGCAAAATTCGTCGCCCGCGCCAAAGACAAGAGCGATAGCTTCCGATTAATGGGCTTCGGTCATCGGGTCTATAAAAATTACGATCCGCGCGCCAAGATCATCCGCAAAGCATGTCACGACCTGCTCCATAAACTCAACGCCGCCGATACTCCGCAATTCGAAATCGCCATGCGCCTGGAAGAAATCGCGCTTAAAGACGACTACTTCGTGTCGCGCCATCTCTACCCCAACGTGGATTTTTATTCAGGGCTAATCCTGCGTGCGATGGGGATTCCGTTGAATATGTTCACGGTGATTTTCGCGATGGCACGCACCGTCGGCTGGATCTCGCAGTGGATGGAAATGATGGACGACACCGAACAAAAAATCGGCCGTCCGCGCCAAGTATATGTGGGTGCGGAGCAGCGCAATTATCCAACCGGCAAAAGCACGAAGCGCGCGGCAAAGCGCTAATTGTCAAAACCGAGATTAAATTTCGCGGTTATTGCAGAAATTCATCAGTAATGCTGTCGGCGATCTGCCGGTAATGCGCCGCATTACGCGCATCGCCCAACGCCGCATAGACCAGCGAAAGATTGTACGAGGCAGTCCGGTTTTTCGCATCCGCCTCATAGGCAAGCGTGTAATAACGCAGTGCCTGTTGTAGATCGTGTGTTGCATAAGCGTTGTTACCCAGCCCCACCAATACCGAAGATTTCTTTGGCTTGATCTGATACGCCTGCAAATAATATTCGGTGCTACGTGCATAATCACCGCGCTCACCGAAGATGAGCCCGATGCTCTCGTCGCAAAATGCCCGCACCCTAGGCTCTCCGACTTTTGCCGCCTCGGTAAAATAATGCATGGCTTCACTCGGCTTGCCGTGCTCGTAATAGTAACGCCCCAACAGCGCCAGCGGACCTGCATGAATTTTTTCGAAATGACTTGGTACCGCCAATAAAGAAGTAAAGAATACTTCCTCGTTCTGCCAATCGTTATTTTTCGCAATCGTGAGCGCTGCGTAGCTCAACGTCACAACCGCGACCAGTGCCGTAGTCACTCTGGGCCACTGAACCCTCGACACGTGGATCACGCGTGCAACGATCAGCGCTAATCCGATGGAGGGTGGATATAAATAACGCACTGCGAACGCTGGGTCTTCGTGGAACGCCCAAATCAGCGTCGGCGCGAGCGTAACCGCAATCCAGATCACGCCGAACGCGATCAACGGCTCTCGCCGCCAATGGCGTAATGTCCAAATCAACACTGCGAATGCAACCATCCACCCCAGTATTATTTCGATCGCTGAAACCACGGTGCCAGGCTCTGCGATGTAGTAATAATGCAAGGGCCAAGGCAGCAGTAATAGCTTGACGTAACCGGCAACGAATTCGAGTAAGTACCGGAACCCTTCCATCTGCGGCTGGATTGGTACTGCGATGTCAAGAATTGACGCACGTACCGCGAGGTACGCTAACATCAACGCCACGTAAATCCACAGGCGCGCCGGAAACACCGGGTGTTTGAACAGAATATTGTAGGCAACGAATAGTGCAGGCAAAACGATCACGGTTTCTTTAGTCAACAACCCCAATGCAAAACACACGACAGACGCAACCACGCTAGGCCAACGATCGGTCTCAAGACTGCGTAGATAAAACAACACCGATGCGAGCACAAATATGAATGCGAGCGGATCGGTAGCGCCGGAGATCCATGAAACCGATTCCGTATGCGTTGGATGTACCGCGAAAATCAGAGCTGCGGCGCTCGCGGCGAGGTCGTCGCGCTGACCCGTCCGCTCCAGAAGCTGCCGCGCCAGGAAATATACCAGCGAAATGTTGGCCAGAAACAACAGCAGATTGACGACGTGGTAGCCGAAGGTGTTCGCGCCGAATGCGGCATTGGTGATGCGCATCAACAGCAAATGCAATGGACGATAGTAGAGTGCCGAAATCTCGCTGAGATCGGACAACCCGGAGTTGTGCCACACCCCCTCGGAAAAATATTCCGGCACAAACTGCCACGAATGCATACGCGGGTTGTCCTCGATCATAAAGCGATCATCGAGGATGAATTCGCCGTGCAAGCTATTCGCATACACCAGAACTGCTGCCAGCAACGCCACTAGCCAACTGACACGGCGTAGATTGAATAATTCCCTGCCAATCATCCTCGAACACTCCTGCTACTCGGTCTGCGCCGCAGCTAATTTACGTGCTTGACACCGGAGTGTACACACTGAAGTAGTCATTGTTCACGCCTGCGGCACACGCTACGATTCAGACATTGTTCTGCTTGAGGAGTTAGCATCGTGGCGCGCGTTAAAATCTATAGTACCGGCACTTGTCCGTTTTGCGACAAGGCCAAGGCACTGCTAAAAAAGTGGCAGATCCCGTTCGACGAGGTGCGCATCGACCAGGATCAGGCGGGCTTGCGTGAAATGCTGGAAGTGACCAACCATGCGCGCACCGTGCCGCAAATCGTGGTCGACGGTAAGGCTATCGGTGGCCTCGACGATTTGACTGAATTGCATATGGACGGGGAGTTGAAAGAACTGGTTGAGCCATAAATACTTCTAGCCAAGCAGGCCTTTCACAGCAGCAGGTCACACCTACGCCATGAATAGCACAATCGCGATACGCGGCCGCAACACTAAAGCCCCGCAGCCGCTTACAACTACCGTAAACGTACTTTAGTGTTCGTCAAGCTGACGAGCTACATCGGCACCAGCAGGCTCGCTGTTCTCGCGTGCGATCTCACGCCGCATTTGACTATCCACCCATGCCTGTAACTCCTCAGTCACATTGTAGAATTCCGTTCCAAAATGGTCTGGACCGTTTTCTTCGCTGCTTGCCGCACTGGACGCAGTAATACAGTTGATAAACAGCTCGGCTGGAAGTCCGCTAGGACATATCGATTCGCTGCCGCCGAACGCTGCGGCCGGGGTCGTCGTAAGTACGGTAACTGCCAAAACAATTTGCGTATTCATAAGCTGAACCCTCAAGACTGAGGGGGCCCGTATAACGCCCGTTATACGTGAGCGGTACATGTCAGCAAACAGGAGTCGTTCGCGACATATCGCAAGGAAGCAGCGCCAAGGCTTAACAAATTATGCAACGCCGCTTGAATTCGGTCCTTAATTGCATCACGTGCAACGACCTAAGGGTATCCGTTATTTCACGGTTGCATTCCGTGTGGCGTTAGAAATTTAACATGTACGCACTGTCTGAATGCTTGGAATAGCCTAAATTTCGGCTAATCCCGGTATTTGGCAGGAAAATTCCTGCTTCAACTTTTCGCACCACGGCAATGGCTTTCAGATATGAATCGTGCGCCGGTCGACCGCCAACGCGGCTTCGTGAAACGCTTCCGATAACGTCGGATGCGCATGCACGGTGCGCGCGATGTCTTCGCTGCTGGCACCGAACTCCATCGCAGTGACTGCTTGCGCGATCATCTCCGACGCATGCGGCCCTAAAATGTGGACACCGAGCACCCGGTCGTATTGCGCGTCGGCGATAATTTTGACCATGCCGGTGTGTTCGCCCAACGCGTGGGCGCGGCCATTGGCTTTGAACGGGAACACGCCGACGCGCACGGGCGTGCCGGCGGCAGCGAGTTCTTCCTGGGTTTTACCGGCCCAAGCGATTTCCGGGGCAGTGTAAATAACGAATGGAATCACGGCGTAGTTCACTTCGCTCAACTGACCGGCGATGCGCTCGGCCACCATCACGCCTTCTTCGGACGCCTTGTGCGCCAGCATCGGGCCACGCACCACGTCGCCGACCGCCCACACGCCGGACAGGCTGGTGCGGCAGTGTGCGTCCACCTCGATGTATCCGCGCGCGTCCATTTTCAAGCCGATCGCTTCGGCATTCAGCCCTGTGGTGTTGGGCTTGCGGCCGGTCGCAACCAACAGGTAATCCAGTTGCAGCTTGTGCTCGCCGCCGTCGTCTTCGTACACGACGCTGACTTGCTTGGGCGTCGCCTTCACCGACTTAATGCGCGTGTTCATGCGAATGTCGAGACCCTGCAACTGAAACAGCAAATGCGCTTCTTCGGCGATTTGCCGGTCGACATTGGACAAGAAAATATCGCGACGCTGTAAAATGACCACCTTCGAACCTAAGCGGCTCCACACGCTGCCTAACTCCAATCCGACAGCACCTGCCCCCAGCACACCGAGGCGCTCGGGAACCTCGTTCAATGCCAGCGCGCCGGTAGAGTCGATAATTCGCATGCCGTCGAAATTTATATTCGGCGCAGTTTGCGGTGTCGAACCGGTGGCGATAATAATGTTCTCGGCCTCGACAATTTCAATACGCTGGTCGTGCAACACCACTTCGACTTCGTTGGCGGATTGCAGCCGCCCCTGGCCTTGCAGCCAGGTTACTTTGTGCTTGGTAAACAGCATAGCGATGCCGCCGGTGAGATCGGACACAATACGGTCTTTACGCGCCATCATTAAGTCAAGATTGAGCTCCACATTGCCGACGCGGATACCGTGTTCGGCGATCTGATGCCGCAAGTGATAGTAACGCTCGGACGAATCGAGCAAGGCTTTGGAAGGAATACAGCCGACGTTGAGGCAGACGCCGCCCAGCGTGGGCTTGCCGGCAACGGTGCGAAACTGATCGATGCAGACGGTTTTTAGCCCCAACTGCGCGCAGCGAATCGCCGCGACGTAACCGCCGGGTCCAGCACCGATCACTGCGACGTCGAATTTTTTCATGCGTGTTCCACGGCAGCTTTAAGACTCCCCTCCTTATTTTCAAGAAGGGGTGCCCCGAAGGGGTGGGGTGGTTACAGTTGGTGTGTAGGAATCTTAACCGCACCACCCCGTCCGCTTCGCGTCCACCCCTCCTCGAAAATAAGGAGGGGATTAACACCATCCTTATATCTGCAACAACATCCGCGCCGGATCTTCCAGCGCATCTTTCACCGCCACTAAAAACTGCACGGCTTCCTGGCCGTCGATAATGCGGTGGTCGTACGACAGCGCGATGTACATCATCGGCCGCGCGACAATCTGGCCGTTCTCCACTACCGGACGATCCTGGATTTTATGCATGCCGAGAATCGCGCTTTGCGGTGGATTCAAAATCGGTGTCGACAGCAGCGAACCGAATACACCGCCGTTGGTGATCGTGAAGGTGCCGCCAGTTAACTCTTCCAGCGACAGCTTACCGTCGCGCGCTTTCTGGCCGAATTCCACCACCTTGGTTTCGAGTTGCGCGAACGTATAACGATCCGCGTCGTGGATCACCGGTACCACCAGGCCACGCTCGGTCCCGACCGCGATGCCGACATCGAAGTAGCCGTGATACACAATATCGCTGCCATCGACCGATGCATTCACCACCGGAAATTTGCGCAGCGCTTCGATGCACGCCTTGGTGAAGAACGACATGAAACCAAGTTTCACGCCGAACTCTTTTTGAAAGCGCTCTTTGTATTTGTCGCGCAGCCCCATGACCGGCTGCATATTGACTTCATTGAACGTGGTTAACATGGCGGCCGTGTTTTGCGCTTGCTTCAAGCGTTCGGCGATGCGTGCACGCAAGCGCGTCATTGGCACGCGCTCTTCGCTGCGGACGCCGGGCGCGGGTGTGAATTCTTGCTGCACCGGCGCACTGGGTGCGGCAGCGGCTTTGAGCACATCTTCCTTAGTCACGCGGCCGCCGCGCGCACCCGCGTCGATCTTATCGATGTCGACATTTTTCTCCTGGGCTATTTTTCGCGCCGCCGGGCCGATTTTTGTTTGTGCGGGGACAGCGGCCGGTGGTTTCGCAACCGGCGCAGCTGCGACCCCTTTTGCATCGGTGTCTATCACCGCTAACACTTCGTTGCTATGTACGGTTTTGCCGTTGGCTTGTTTAATTTCTTTAAGTACGCCAGCTTCCGTCGCGGTGACTTCCAGCGTGACTTTGTCGGTTTCCAGATCCGTGAGATGTTCTTCGCGGCCGACGAAGTCACCGACTCTTTTCAGCCACGTAACGACCGTAGCATCGGCAATGGATTCTGCGAGGGCGGGGACCTTGACTTCAATAATCATGGAATTTGCTCGCTGTTAAAATTTAAACGCGTCGTCGACCAACGCCAGTTGCTGCTCCAGGTGCCGCTGTAAATACCCAACCGCAGGCGATGCTGATGCCGGCCGGCCTGCATATGCAAGCGTTTGCTTGGCCGTCAAACTTTCTTGCAAATAGTGCATCACGCTATGCCAGGCGCCCTGATTTTTCGGCTCTTCCTGACACCACTTCACTGATTCAAGTTTAGGATAACGCGCCAATTCTGCTGCCAAATCCGCGCTCGGGAACGGATACAACTGCTCGGCACGGATGATGGGAACGTTGCCGATACCACGTTCGGTGCGCGCTTGCAGCAATTCGAAATACACCTTACCGCTGCACACGAGCGCATGCTTGACATATTTAGGATCGAAATTTTCAGCTTCGCCGATGATGCAATGAAATTTACCATTCACCATTTCATCGAGCGGCGAGGTCGATAATTTGTGGCGCAATAGGCTCTTGGGCGTCATCACCACCAGCGGCTTGCGGTACGAGCGCAGCATCTGACGGCGCAGCAGGTGAAACATTTGCGCCGGCGTACTGGGCATGCACACTTGCATGTTGTCCTCGGCGCAGAGCAACAGGTAACGCTCCAAACGCGCCGACGAATGTTCCGGACCTTGACCATCGTAACCGTGCGGCAGCAACAACGTGAGCCCGCACAAGCGGCCCCACTTGGCTTCGCCGGAGCTGATGAATTGGTCGATCACGACTTGTGCGCCGTTGGCGAAGTCGCCAAATTGCGCTTCCCAAATAACCAAAGAATGCGGATCGCTGGTCGCATAGCCGTATTCAAAACCCAACACCGCTTCTTCGGACAACAATGAATCGATCACCACGAAGCCGGGCTGCTCGGAAAATAAATGTTGCAGTGGAATATACGAATCGCCGGTGGCCTGGTTATGCACGACCGCGTGGCGGTGAAAGAAGGTGCCGCGCCCGCTGTCCTGACCGGAGATACGCACGCTGTAACCGTCGGTGAGTAACGAAGCATAGGCAACGAGTTCTGCAAATCCCCAATCGAACGCTACTTCGCCGGTGGCCATTTTGCGGCGCGTTTCCAAAATGCGCGCCACGCTGGGATGGATTGCGAAGTCTGCGGGCACGCGGCAAAAGTCTTCCGTCAGGCGAGCAATTTGTTTCGCCGCCAAGCCGGTGTGCACCGCATCGCTCCAGTGGGTATTTTTGTACGGTTCCCAATCGGTCGCCGCCATGCGCTCTCGATTGGAAATACGCGACGCCACGGTTTGGCCTTGCTCTAGCGCTAGCCGGTAAGCACTTTTCAAAGCATCGACGGCGTCGGCTGTAATGACATGTTCGTCAGCTAACTGCGTGCCGTACAATTCAGTGATGGTAAGACGCTCGCTGATTTTTTTATACATCATCGGTTGCGTGACTTTGGGTTCGTCCGCCTCATTGTGGCCGTGGCGGCGGTAGCAGATCAGGTCAATCACCACGTCTTTGTGGAACTCGACCCGATAGGCGAGAGCGAGTTGCGTGACAAACAACACCGCTTCCGGATCATCGGCATTGACGTGAAAAATCGGTGCCTGCACGATTTTCGCAACTTCCGTGCAGCTGGCCGAAGAACGCACATCCAGCGGATGGCTGGTAGTGAAGCCGATCTGGTTATTGATAACAATGTGCACCGTGCCGCCGGTGGTGTAGCCGCGCGCTTGCGACATTTGCAGCGTTTCCATCACCACACCCTGGCCCGCAAATGCAGCGTCGCCGTGAATCAACACCGGCATCACCTGTGCGCCTTCGCGATCGCGCCTTCCATGCTGGCGCGCACGCACGGCGCCTTGCACGACGGGGCTGACGATTTCAAGATGCGAAGGATTGAACGCAAGCGTGATGTGCATGTTGCCGTGCGCGGTGTTGACATCACAGCCGAAGCCCAGGTGATATTTCACGTCGCCGGAACCCAGCTTGGTTTGCTGGTCGAACACACCCTCGAATTCGCGAAATAACACGCGCGGCGACTTGCCGAGAATATTCACCAGCACATTCAACCGGCCACGGGGCGCCAGACCCATGACGATTTCTTGAATGCCACGCTCACC
>JACQEQ010000227.1 GCA_016200445.1 Gammaproteobacteria bacterium
CGATAAAATTGTCCGGGTTGCGATAACCGGGATAGGCCTCTTCAACGATGTTGGCTGCGGCCTGCATGTTGTTGTTGCACTGAACCCAGTACACATTCAACACGCCGTCTTTCAACATGCGGTTGTGTTGCACGGCGTGATAGCCGGGTTTTTCGGGGATGGTGCCGGCGGGTAAATTCCAAATGTGTTCTGCCTTGGCGCGGTGTTCGGAATTAGTCACCACCATGTCGGCGGGCAAGCGATGCGAAAACGTGCCGACTTCGCGCGCAGTGCCGCAGGCACTGGGTTGTCCGGTGAGCGAAAACGGCCCGTTGCCCGGCTCGGAAATCTTGCCGGTGAGCAGATGCACGTTGTAGGCAAGATTGTTGGCCCAGGTGCCACGTGTATGCTGATTAAAACCCATGGTCCAAAACGAAACCACTTTGGTTTTTGGATCGGCATACAACTCGGCCAGCGCCTGCAAATCTGCTTTCGGTACACCGGATATTTCGTGCGTCTTCTCCAGCGTGTAGCCGGCAACAAACTTGGCGTAGTCCTCAAATGCGATGGGCTGCGAGCCGTTCGGATCGTTCGCATTCTTCGCCGCTTGTTCTTTCGGATGCGTTGGGCGCAACCCGTAACCAATGTCGATGTTGCCGCGCCGGAAGTTCGTATGATTTTTAACGAATTCCTCGTTCACGCGCCCGGTCTGAATAATATAGTTGGCGATGTAGTTCAGAATCGCCAGATCGGTTTGCGGTTTGAAAATCATGCCGAGGTCGGCGAGGTCGTAACAGCGATGCGTGTAGGTTGACAACACCGCGACCTTCACATTGGGCGCTGACAAGCGGCGATCCGTGATGCGCGTCCACAGGATCGGATGCATCTCCGCCATGTTCGAGCCCCACAGCACAAACGCATCGGCGTGCTCGATATCGTCGTAACACCCCATCGGCTCGTCGATACCGAAGGTGCGCATGAATCCCGCGACGGCGGAGGCCATGCAGTGGCGTGCGTTAGGGTCCAGATGATTGGAGCGCAGCCCGGCTTTCATGAACTTCACTGCCGCGTAACCTTCGTATACGGTCCACTGTCCGGAACCGAACATACCGATGGAACCCGGCCCCTTTGCTTTGAGCGCTGCCTTGTATTTTTGCGCCATCACGTCGAACGCTTCGTTCCACGACACCGGTGTGAACTCACCGATCTTGTCGTACTTGCCGTTTTTCTTACGCAATAGCGGTGTGGTGAGGCGATCCGCCCCGTACATGATTTTTGGCAGTGAATAACCTTTCACACAGTTGATGCCGCGATTCACGGGCGACTCAGGGTCGGCCTGCGTCGCCACCACACGTCCATCCTGGGTGCCGACCAGCACCGAACAACCCACACCACAAAAGCGGCACGGTGCTTTGTCCCAGCGAACGCTGCTGGCTGATGCGCTGGCATCAGCAGGTGCCGGCAACGCTATCGCTGCTGCCGATACTGCGCCGGATTTAAGAAAGTCACGTCGGGTGATTTTCATGCGCTGCCTCGTGTGAAGTAACGGAAATTTGATCGTGTGGCTTCAGCGGGCGGCGGCCCTTCACACGCAGTCTTTCGTCTTAACGTACACCCGATTGCACCAATGCTCCCAGCCCCTGCCGTTGCAACGCATCCGTCAATAAGCGCCGGATCATTTGTGGATTTTCCATGTCGAGCGCGTGTTGCAGCAACTCGCGCGCGTATTCCGCGCTGAACGCGCGGATCACCGACTTCACGCGCAGCAGGCTGGCGACGTTCATGCTCAAATTGTCAACACCCATGCCGACCAGCAACAGCGCCGCAAGCGGGTCGCCGCCGATTTCGCCGCACACGCTCACGGGCTTGCCGTGCAGATGCGCTTGCTCGACGATGTACACCAGTGCGCGCAATACCGCCGGGTGCAGCGCATCGAATAAATTGGCAACGCGTGGATTGTTGCGATCCACTGCGAGCAGATATTGCGTTAAGTCGTTGGTGCCCACTGAAATGAAATCCACGCGTTGTGCCAACAACGCGGTTTGATACACCGCCGACGGCACTTCGATCATTACGCCGACCTCGGGCATGACGATGCTCTCGTCGCCATCCATCAGCTCGTGGTGCGCGCGGCGCAGCAGACGCAGCGCTTCGTCAACCTCCGCCACGTTGGTGATCATCGGCAACAACAGCTTCATGTTGTTCAGGCCGGAGTTGGCGCGCAACATTGCGCGCAACTGCACCAGAAATATTTCCGGGTGATCGAGCGTGATGCGCATGCCGCGCCAGCCCAGAAACGGGTTGTCTTCTTTGATCGGAAAATACGGCAGGGCTTTGTCGCCGCCGATGTCTAACGTGCGCATGGTCACCGGTTTGGGCGCCACGGCTTCCAACATGTTGCGATACACCTGGCGCTGTTCTTCTTCGCTTGGGAAGCGTTCGCGGATCATGAATGGAAATTCGGTACGGTACAGTCCCACGCCTTCTGCACCGATGTTGCGCGCCGAAGTGAGGTCGGCAAGCAGGCCGGTGTTGACATAAAGCGGCAAGCGCACGCCGTCGGTAGTTTCTGCCGGTAAATCACGCAGGTTGAGCAACTCGGCGGATAACGCGGCCTGTTCGCGCACCACGCGCGCGTACTCATCCAAAACACTCTTGGCGGGCGATACAAACACCCGGCCGCGATAACCGTCGACGATGATGTTTTTGCTATCGACCTGCCCCACCGGTAAATCGGCGGCGCCCATCACCGCCGGGATGTTTAGCGCATGCGCTAAAATAGCAACATGCGAGGTGGTTGAACCGCGCGTACTGACGACGCCTTTCAGACACTCCGGCGGAACTTCCGCCAGCACCGACGCGGTGATCACATCGCCGATTAAAATCGTGTCGTCAGGATATTTAAAACCACCGCGTATGCCGCGTTGCATGTGCATCAAAATCCGCCTGCCCAAGTCGCGCACGTCTTCGGCGCGCTCGCGTAAGTACGGATCTTCCATATTGTCAAAAACGTGCACGTGCTCGTGAATGGTGTCGCGCAATGCCGCCGACGCCCATTGCCCGGTCTGGATACGTTGGCGTGTGTTATTTAATAAGCTGTCGCTGCTAAGCATCAGCAAGTACGCGTCGAACAGCGCGCGATCTTCCGCCGGCAACACGTTGGTCATGCGCTGTACCAGCGCGTTGATATCCACACGCACTGCGGCAATTGCCGCCAGAAATACCGCTTCTTCGGCGGCAATATCGTCGACCTGGCGATCCGGCACGGCGTCTAGATCGGCGGGTGGATACACCACCACCGCAGTACCGATGGCAACACCTGGCGCCCCTGGCAACCCCACTAAGGGAGTCGAGTAATGCAAGTTACCGTTGACTAGGCCACTTACACCGCCGCTGGCTTCAGCATGCGCGATTGCGCCCGCAAGTTGCGCAGCCACGGTCACTAACAACGCCTCACCGTTTTCGGTAAATTTCTGCGTGGTACGCCGCTGCACCACCAACACACCCAAAACTTTGCGGCTATGGACGATGGGCACGCCCAAAAACGCCGGGTAGTGCTCTTCGCCAGTTTGCGGAAAATAGCGGTAGTGCGGGTCTTCAGTCGCGTCGTCGACGTTGATCGGTTCCTCACGCATTCCCACCACGCCGACCAAGCCCTCGGAGAAGCCGAGGCGCACCGTTCCGACCGACTCGGGATTGAGTCCTTCGGTGGCCATCAGCACATAGGTTTGCTCGTCGAAATCGGTGAGGTAAACGGAACAGACGTCGGCATCCATGGCATGACGTACGCGGCGCACGATGATGTTCAAGGCTTGCCCGAGGTCACGGGCGGCACTGACCTCTTGAACAATGCGGCGCAGAATATCGAGCATGACTTACCAGGCAGGTTTAAAAGCTATTTGTTAACGGCTCCCAACACGCGTTGTTGGTGAGCACTCCGGCGATCTTCCGCCTCAGGACACAGCAAGGGTTGTAATTCGTGTAGCGCACTTTCGTAAACTTTGCGCTTGAAAGAGACCACTTCTTTGAGCGGGTACCAATAGTTGACCCATTTCCAGTAATCAAACTCGGGAGTATCGGTCACATCGAAGCGCATATGCTCATCGCTGTCGAGCAGACGCAGGGCATACCAGCGTTGCTTCTGCCCAATGCAAACCGGCACTGCATCGCGGCGCACCAAGCGGCTGGGTAAGCGATAACGCAACCATTCTTGGGTGCAGCCGATGATTTGCACGTGTGCAGCACACAATCCGGTTTCTTCGTGCAGCTCGCGGATCACCGCTTGCTCCGGCGTTTCATTGGGCTGAATCCCGCCCTGTGGGAACTGCCAAACATTGCGGCCAACCCGCCGTGCCCAAAATACCCGGCCTTCCCGGTTGCTCAGGATGATCCCTACGTTGAGTCTGTAGCCGTCTTCGTCAATCACAATGTTTGCGCTTTGTTTGAAGGCCAATAGCCTTTATGATTTTTCCATAAACTGCGCGCAGCGGGCAAATTCGCTTAGCGCACTGCCGTGATCACACCTTAACCCATTGTGCGCAGTTAAGAATAGCGGCAATGCGCTGCGCGGCCAACCTAAATGAGACCCGGCACTTGAATCTTGCTATTTTTGATTTGGACAACACCCTGCTCACCGGCGACAGCGACTATTTGTGGGGGCATTTCCTAATTGAACAGGGGTTGGTGGAGCGCGCCTGGTACGAGCGCGAAAACGAACGTTTTTATCAGGAATATCGCGCCGGAACACTGGATATTCAGGAATTTCTACGCTTCAGTTTGCGCCCGCTGGCCGATAACGATCTCAACCGGTTACTCGCGCTGCGCCAGCAATTTGTGCGCG